>CAYRPT010000067.1:0-3248 GCA_964425895.1 uncultured Solibacteraceae bacterium
GGGCTGGCCAGGGCCGATGGCGCCGCCGAACGGGGGTCTTCGCGACACGCCAAACCGCCCTGGCCCTGGTGTGCCTTTGGTTCGGACTGTGCCCGCCGGCCCTCGGCCAGAAGACCCTGCGCTACGGTTATCAGCAGCGTGTCCGCAACGAGAACTGGAACAACTTGTTCGACTTCTCGGCCGCAGCTGACGACGAACGGGTCCAGGTGAGCTACCGAACCCGTCTGTGGGTGAGCGTCCCCCTCACCGAGCGCCTGGACGTTCACGCCGGCCTCAACCAGGAGACCTGCCAGATCATCACGCCGGACCGTCCGTTCCAGTTTCACGAAGTGATCTTCGAGACCGCGTACGTCGATTTCCGGCGCCTTCTCGCCGATGGCCTGTCGCTGCGGGTCGGGCGCCAGGACATAAGTAAAGGAGAGGGCTTCCTGCTGTTCGAGGGCTCGCCCTACGACGGCTCACGGACCCACTACATGAATGCCGCGGTACTGGGCTACGGAGGGAGAAGGCGGCGTCTCGAGCTCATGGCCATCTCCAATCCGCAAGCGGACCGCTACCTTCCTCGCATTCATGATCGCCACCGGATGCTGATCGACTGGGATGAAACCGCCGTGGGCGCCTACTACACGGATAACCGGTCGCGGCGGACGCCGTTTGACCTCTACTACTTTTTGAAGAAGGAATTCAACGACCGCCGCCCGGCAAGCCACCCGCAATATCAGCCGGACCGGCATCTCCACACCGCCGGCGGCCGCGTCGTGCACGATCTCCGGCCCCGCTGGAGCCTGACCGGAGAATGGGCCTTTCAGTGGGGCGCCGACAACATCGGCCGCGACATCCGAGCCTGGGGCGGGTATGGCTATGTCCGGCGCCGGTTCGGGCGTGAGGAGCAGCATTATCTTCAAGGCGGCTACTGGGCGATGTCCGGCGACGATCCGGCGACGGGCGCCCGTGTCGAAGGGTGGGATCCGCTGTTCGGCCGCTGGCCTAAGTGGAGCGAACTCTACATCTACACGCAGATGAACGAGAAGGGCGCCGGCTACTGGACAAACCTGGGGATGTGGCAGGCGGAGGCCGGTCTGGCGCTGTCGAAGCGGCTTCGCACGCGCTTCACCTTCTATCGGATGGGAGCCTACCAGCCGTTTCCGGGCGACGCCGGTCTCTATGGTTCCGGGAGGCTGCGGGGTGACCAGTTTCAGGTGCGCAGCGACTTCCGCCTCCGAGGGGGTTGGAGCGGACACGCGGTCTGGGAGCAGATGCGGCCCGGGAACTTCTATTCACGGCCGGACAAAGCATATTTCCTGCGCTTCGAGATCCTCTACACGTTTGAGCGGTCCCGCGAGCTGTAGCGGTTCAACGCGCCGGAATCCGTCGGCTTGGACGTAACCGCGGCGCCGGCTCGGGCTCATCGAGAGCGATCAGCGCCGCCATCGTCTCGATCCCGTCCCAAAGGTTCTGCAAGCGGATGTTCTCGTTGGGCCCGTGCGCGTTGCCGTCGTGATTGGCGATCGGCACGATGATGGCCGGTGCATTGAGGGCCCGCTGCAAGTGATGGACTGGCAGGTCCGCGGCGGCGACAGGCAGCTTGATTACCGGGCCGCGGCCCTGCTCGACGGCCTGGATCACGTGCTGGCACAGATCGGAGTCCAGGGAGACGCGCACCGCGTTATAGCCGGCGCGGCGGCTGACCTTGCACACGTTGGCGTGCCGGGCGCGGACTTCCTCGCCGGGTTCGCTTTCGGTGACGATGAATCCCTGTTTGCGGATATGGGAAAGGAGACGCTCCACGGTCGCGACGTGATCCATCCCTTTGACGAGCCAGACGTCGAGCGAGGCGGTCGCCGAGGAGGGGATCATGCCGCGCCCTTCTTCGTCGGCCGCGCCGGCCTTTAGCGCCCCAATGCTGAGTCCCGGCTCGTTCAGGGCCGCTTCGAGACGTCCGGCCGCGACGGTGTCGCTCAGCCATAACTCGCGCCGCAAGGAGGCGGCGTAATCGGGAGCCTCATCGATCGCCCGGAGTTCGGCCTCCCCGAGTGGCACGATGCCGTTGTAGAAACCCTCCACCGCCACCTTGCCGTCGGGTGTCTTAAAGGACGCGAGCAACTGACCGAGCACGAGAGCGGGGTTGGGCGCCCAATCCGCGTACTGCCGTCCCGGGAGTGGATACCGGGCCCCGTACACAGTGATGTCGAGGCGGGCCAACCCGCGCAGTCCGAATGCCAACTGCTGCTGGCGATTGGGGTGCACAGCCCCATCCATGACAAACCACACATCACCGCGCAGCGTCTCGGGGTGCGCCTTGAGTGTGGCCGCCAGATGCTGGGACATGCTCTCTTTCTCCCCCTCAAGGACGAACTTGAGGTTGGAGGGGATGGCCACTTGCCGGCTGTCGAGCGCCTCCAGAGCGCAAGCCAGCGCTACGAGAGACGACTTGGCGTCGCTGGCGGAACGGGCATAGAGCCGCCATTCCGGATCGCTCGGCCAGCCCGGCCGGGGTAAGGGAATCGGCTGCCCGCCGGCTTCGATCGAGTCGCTCATCAGCGTGGGCCGGAAGGGATCGCCGGTGTTCCACTCGCTGGGGTTCACCGGCCGGCCGTCATAGTGGCTGTAGAAGAGGAGCGTTTGCCTGGCGCCACGCCGCAGCCGCTCGCCGTAGACCACCGGAGGAGCGCCCTCCACCTCCAGCAGCCGCGCGCGGACGCCCCGCCGGGCCAACATCCGGACAATGGCGTCGGCGTTACGGCGCATGGCGGCCGCATCCTGCCCCGTATTCGGTATTCGCAGCAGTTCCACCAGCTCGTCAAGAACCCTGCGTTCGTTCAGTTCGCGCCATTGGCGCGCAGCCACGGCGGGAGTAATCTGGGCGTGCGCCCAGCCGGCCAGCGAGACGAGCAGCCCCACCACACATAACCCCATAATTCGATCTTATTCGAAAGCCGCTGGAAGGCGGCGGTTGCGTGTCGCCAAAGTGGAATGCCTATGGCCGGCCGGGAGGAGCGGCCGGTTAATTGTCCATCCACCAGTAGCCCGACCGGGAGCGGATGGCGTACTTGCGGCCGGCGGGAATACGTACTTCGAGACGATGGAGACCGTCCGCCGGCGCGTCCGGCGCAAAGCTGAGCAGGTACTGGCCGTGAAGCTCGGCGCCGAGCGTCATGATGATCTTCTCAATGCCTTTCCGGCGGGTGAACCGGAAAGTGGCGCCCCCCGTCGCGGCGCCGGTCGCGACCCCAGAGCCAGCGCCGACC
>CAYRPT010000067.1:3258-10966 GCA_964425895.1 uncultured Solibacteraceae bacterium
TTGTGTTCGGTTCGCGTAGACGCAGCAATTCACCGATGCCGCCGAGGATGTCGATCCGCTGCTCGGGCGGAGTGGGATAGGGAGTCATCCCGGCGGGCGGAGCCTGAGGCGGGGGCTGGTCCGGAGGCGGGGGTGTCTTCGGCAACTCCGCGGGTTCGGACTTCCTGGCGAGAAGAGAGGTTTTGAAGGCGGAGTATGTGGCGGCGTATACGGTGACGCCGGCCGTCTGGGCGGCGAGGAGGACGGCCTCCAACTCCGTCTCACTGCCCCGGTCGCGGGACTCGGAGATCAGGAGCAGCACACGCCGGGCGTTGGGACGCTCCCGCAGCCTGGCGATGGCTTCGGAGGTCGCGTCCAACATCCGGGCCGTCTTCGGCGGGCCGCCGCCGGGCTCAAGCCGGTGGAAGGCGAAGGAAAGGGCATCGGTGTCGTGGGTGCATTCCTGAAGCCACTGGATTTCCTCGTCGAAGTCCAGCAGGGCCGCGCAGCCGCGTTCGCCGGTAACGAAGGGCTGAATCATCGACCCGATGGTCCGCAGTTCTTCCAGGGCGCCCGCGGAAATGCCAGAGGATTGCACGGCGATGACCAGTGCAACCGGAGCCATGCCCGTTCCGATCGTATCGACGGCGAAAGCCTGGGGCTGTCCATTGTCGAGGAGTACAAAGTCGGATGCCTTCAGGCCGTCAACGAAATGGCCCTTTTCGTCGGTGACGGTGGCGGGCACCAACACCAGGCGGGATTGCGCCTCGAATCGCGGATCTTGTGCGGCAGCAGGCAGCGCCATCGCCAGCGTGATGCCACAATGCACAGCCGCGGCGAGTTGCACCCGATCCATCAAGGTCGAGGGACGCGGCGCCCACCGGCTGCGTTACAACCTCTCGAGGCTGCGATCTGATACACTTCTCGACACTCGGGGATCTATGGGCCGCTGGGCAGCGCTGCTGGCAACGACAATCATCTGGGCGTCCGCTCAGACGACGGACCCCTTGAATCCGAAGACGTCGCCGGACGATGTGGCTGCCGGGGGACGTATCTACGGCTCGCACTGCGCCGAGTGTCACGGACGGGCGGGGGAAGGGGGGCGGGGGCCGGACCTGACGCGCGGCGAGTATCGTCATGGCGCCTCCGACGCCGCCCTGCTGGGCACCATCCAACGCGGCGTGCCCGGCACCGAAATGCCTGGGATCTATCTTGAAGAGCACCAGGTTTGGCAGGTCGTGTCGTTCGTCCGGTCGCTCGGCGCCCGGCCCGCCCCGCGGAGTGTTGCAGGCGACCCGGAGCGGGGCCGCGGGCTCTTTGATGGCAAGGGCGGGTGCATCGCGTGTCACATGGCCGGCGGCCGCGGCGGGCGCCAGGGCCCGGACCTGAGCGACATCGGCGGCAGGCGTTCGCCCGCCCATTTGCGGGAATCGTTGATCGAGCCGGAAAAGGAAGTCCGCCGGCCCTGGTGGACCTACACTGTGGTTTCGCGCGATGGCGCCACAGCCGTCGGATTCCGTCTGGACGAGGACACGTGGTCGATCCGCCTGCTAGACACCGGTGGAGACCTTCGCTCGTTCGCCAAGTCCGGACTCGCGGACATCCGCGTCTCCCGAGACTCCATCATGCCGTCCTATGCCGGCGTGTTGGCGCCGGGCGAGCTCGACGACATCGTCGCTTATCTCGCGACGTTGAGGAGGAAATGAGATGAGGCAAGGACGGTGTCGCCCAACGGCCCGGAGGCACGGCGCCCGGCGGATACGGGTGGTGGCCGGGCTGCTATTGGCTTCCGTGCCGGCGCCCGCCCAGGTGACCGCCGACAGGCTCCTCAACGCGGGCCGGGAACCGGGGAACTGGCTCACGTACTCGGGCGGCTATGCGTCGCACCGCTTCAGCCGGCTGGACGAAATCACGAAGGCGAATGTCTCGGGGCTGCGCCTCCACTGGGTCTATCAGCTTCGCACCACCGAGAAAGTGGAAACCTCGCCGCTGGCGGTGGACGGTGTTCTCTATGTAACCCGGCCGCCGAACGACGTGGTTGCGCTCGACGCGGCGACGGGGCGGCCGTTCTGGTCCTACCGCCGTACGCTGCCCGAGCCGATCAACGTCTGTTGCGGGCGGGTGAACCGCGGCCTCGCCATCCTGGGCGACCGGCTCTTCATGGGGACTGTAGACGGCCACCTGGTGGCGCTGGATGCCCGAACGGGTAATGTGCTGTGGGACGTGGAGGTGGCCGATCGGCGCACGGGACACGCTTTGACCGCTGCGCCCTTGGCCGTGCAGGACAAAATCATCACGGGCGTCGCCGGAGGCGAGTACGGAATTCGGGGGTTTCTCGACGCGTACGATCCGGAAACGGGAAGGCGGCTCTGGCGATTCTGGACCGTGCCGGGGCCAGGCGAGCCGGGCCACGACACCTGGTCGGGTGATTCCTGGAAGACCGGGGGGGCGCCGACGTGGCTCACCGGATCGTACGATCCCGAGTTGAACCTCTTGTACTGGGGCACCGGCAATCCTTCTCCGGACTGGAACGGTGACGTGCGGCTGGGCGACAACCTGTATTCCTCGAGCGTGATTGCGCTGGATGCGGACACGGGGAAGCTGCGTTGGCACTTTCAGTTCACGCCGCACGACGTTCACGATTGGGATGCGGTGCAGATTCCGGTGTTGGTGGATGACGAGTGGCAAGGCAGAAAGCGAAGGCTGATGTACTTCGCGAATCGCAATTGCTTCTTCTACGTCCTGGACCGCGAAACCGGCGAGTTTCTGCTCGGCAAACCGTTCGCGAAACAGACCTGGGCGCAAGACCTCGACGCCAAGGGCCGGCCGATCCGCGTACCCGGGACGGAGCCCAGTGCGAAAGGCACCCTGGTCTGGCCGGGCGTCCAGGGCGGGACGAATTGGTACTCGCCGTCGTACAGCCCGCAGACCGGGCTGTTCTACATCTCGGCATGGGAATACGCGAGCATCTACTACAAGGGCGACGCCCCGTACTCACCGGGAAACCGCTTCCTGGGGAGTGCGCCGCAGGGGGTTCCGGACGACCCGGGCGCCGGAGCGATTCGCGCCCTCGATCCGAAAACGGGCCGCCGCCGATGGGAGTTCGCGCTCACCTCCACACCGCAGTCGGGGATTCTCACAACGGCCGGCGGCCTGCTGTTCGCGGGCGACGCCGACGGATATTTCTTTGCGCTCGATGACGCGACGGGCAAGGAGTTGTGGCGGATCGGCACGGGCGGGCTGATTGTGGCCGCGCCGGTCACCTACACCGCGAACGGCCGCCAGTTGGTGACCATCGCCTCCGGTGGCGCCATCTTCACCTTCGGGCGATAAGCAGGCGAGGCGGCGCGCCGGGGCGGGCTCCGGGTTGTGATTCAATCAAGAACGAGAGGTGCCCCTATGACGAACAACACGCTCCTGACGCCTGCGGAAGACACCCGTCGCGGATTCTTGCGAAAGGCCGCGGCGGCCGGTATCGCGGCGCCGGCCGTCCGGCTGGCTCACGGATCGCAGCAAAGCCCCAACGACACGGTCAACATCGCCGTTGTCGGCTTCCACGGCCGCGGCCGGGATCATTATCGGACCTTCGCCGCAATGCCCAACGTCCGCGTGGCCTGTCTTTGCGACATCGATGAGCGCCTGTTTCCCGCCGCCGTCGCCGAGGTCGAGAAGATCTCCGGGTCGCGTCCCGCGACCGTCGTCGATTTCCGCCGCCTCATCGAGCGCAAGGATGTCGACGCCGTCTCGATCGCGACGCCGGATCATTGGCACGCTTTGCAGACGGTGTGGGCCTGCCAGGCGGGCAAGGACGTGTACGTCGAGAAGCCCGTCTCCTACACCCTGGGTGAGGGCCGCAAGATGGTTCAGGCGGCGCGGAAGTACCGGCGCATCGTGCAGGTGGGGTTGAACCGGCGGAGCGAGCGGAGTACGCGCTCCGTCGTGCGGTACGTGCGGGACGGCGGATTCGGTCCGGCGTACCGGGCCAAGGCCGTGGTCTTCCGGGGACGGCTCAGCGTGGGCCGGGTCCAGGAGGCGTCCATTCCGCAGGGTGTGAATTGGGACCTGTTTCTCGGCCCGGCGCCGTACCGTGCGTACACGCTGAATCGCTTCCACTACGGCTGGCACAATTTTTGGGACACCTCGACGTCGGAAATCGGCAACAACGGCGTCCACGTGCTGGACGTGGTCCGCTGGGGCTTGGGAAAGAACACCCATCCTGTGCGGGTGCACTGCGCGGGAGGCCGCTTCGCTGATGACGATACGGATCAGGAAACACCGAACGTGGCTGTCGCCAGCTTCACTTACAACGACGGGACAATGGTGGACCTCGAGATGACGACGCTCTATTCTCCGAAGTTCGATGGGGTGTCGATCGGGGTGTTTTTCTATACGCCGAACGGGTACATCAACTCTGAGAGCGAGGGAAAGACCGTTGCCGGCCGGTTCACTGCCCGCGACCGTCCCGGCTTCTACCGGGAGGCCGGCGTGTCCGAAAGCGTGAACAACCTGAGCTTCCCCGATATCGCCTATGAGCCTGGTCCGGAGATCCCGATGCTCGAAGAGGAAGAAGTGGATCATTTCCAGAACTTCATCGCGGCCGTGCGATCCCGGGAAAGGGAGGATCTCCATTGTGAGGTTGAGGAGGGGCACCTGTCGACCTCGCTGTGTCACCTGGCCAACATTGCGCTGCGGACCCGGCGGACGCTGGTGTTCGATCCCGCGTCGGAGAGTTTCCCGGGTGATGAGGAAGCCAACGCCTACCTTACGCGCACGTATCGCGAGCCGTACACAATGCCGGATGAGGTTTGACGGCGTCTTCTCCATCCGTGGCTCCACCTCGGGGGGCCCCCCGAAGGCGGGTCCGTGAGGAAGAAAGGCGGTTACGTCCGCGGATGCTCCTTGGTAGCGGAGTGGCGGGAGGAAAGCACCGATTGCAGGGTGGCGGAGTCGCCGGGAAGCGTGGGCCGATCACGCCGGACAGCCTTGCCCAACGCGTTCGGGGGGGGCTCGCCCTGTTGCTGCTCGCCGCGATCGCCGCCGGTTGCCGCGGTCCGGACGAGCTCCGGGAATATGAGTTCGGCGGGCGCGTGATGGGGACTTCCTTCAGCGTCAAGGTGGTCAGCGGGCCATTGGGTGAAGAGGAGCGCTGGCGGCTTCGCCGCGGCATCGAAGCCAAGCTCCACGCCGTCAACCAGCGCATGTCGACGTACCTCGAAACATCCGAGTTGACGCACCTGAATCGCCATGCCGGCTCGGACCCGTTGCCGGTGTCGGCTGAGCTGCTCACAGTACTCGTGGCGGCCCGCGCGGCCGGTGCGGTCACTCGGGGGGCGTTCGATATCACGGTCGCGCCTCTGGTGAATGCCTGGGGGTTCGGACCCGACGGCAGGTCTCCCTCGGCGCCGGCGCCGGCGGACCTGGAACGGTTGGGCGCACTAACCGGCTGGAACCTCATCGAGATCGATGACCAAAAGTCCTCAGTCCGCAAGCTGGCTCCGGAAGTGACCTGCGATCTGTCCGGGATCGCCAAAGGCTACGGAGTGGATCGAGTGTCCGATTGGCTTGACGAGGTGGGCTACATCAACCACGTGGTGGAGGTGGGGGGCGAAATCCGCGCGGGTGGGGGAAACCGGTCGGGGCGTCCGTGGCGCATCGCGGTGGAACGGCCGTTAACAGGCGTACGGGAGTTCCAGCGCATCGTTCCCTTGCGGGACCTGGCCATGGCTACCTCCGGCGACTACCGGAACTACTACGAACAGGATGGTGTGCGGTATTCACATATCATCGACCCGAGATCGCGCCGGCCGATCCGGCACCGGCTGGCCTCGGTATCGGTGGTGGAACAGTTCTGTATGCAGGCCGACGCGCTGGCCACCGGGCTCCTTGTCCTGGGAGAAGAGGAAGGATACGCGGTCGCGCGCGAGAACGACCTGGCCGTGCTGTTTCTGGTGCGGCAGCCGGACGGGTCGTTTGCCGAAAGGGCGACGCCGAAGTTCCAGTCGCTGCTCGGTGCAACGGGTGGGGAGTTCTTGGGAGACGAGCCGTAGGTCCGCGGGGTTGCCCCCCTTGGCTCTCCGTCCGGTTGGGATTCCGACTGCTCTGCGGAGACTTGTTACCATCGAAGTAGGTATGGGTCCTCAGCAGTCCCCACAAGCTCCGGCGATTCAGCCCGTGGAAGGCGTGCGGCACATTGTCGCCGTTGGTTCGGGTAAGGGCGGCGTGGGTAAGACTACGGTGGCCGTGAACCTGGCCGTGGCCCTGGCGGCGCGCGATTACAAAGTCGGGCTGATGGACGCTGATGTGTACGGCCCGAACGTTCCCCGGATGATGGGGATCCAGGCGGAGCCGATGCCGGCTGGCGACAAGATCGCTCCGTTGTGGAACTATGGGGTCAAAGTCATGTCCATGGGCTTTCTCAATCCGGAGAACAAGCCCCTGATCTGGCGCGGCCCGATGTTGCACGGCGTCATCCGCGACTTCCTTCGCCGCGTGGACTGGGGGCAGTTGGACTACCTGATTGTGGACCTCCCGCCCGGTACCGGCGACGTCCAGCTTTCTCTTCTCCAGAGCGTTCCGATCAGCGGCGCCGTGGTGGTGACAACACCTTCGGACGTCTCGCTCGAAGACGCGCGCAAAGCGGTGCTGATGTTCCGGCAGGTACGGAGCGAGGTGCTCGGCATTGTGGAGAACATGAGCTACCTGATTGCGCCCCAGTCGCGAGAGCGGGTCGACGTGTTCGGCACGGGTGGTGGCCGCCGGATCGCCGGGGAAATGGATGTGCCGTTTCTCGGCGAGTTGCCGCTGGAACCGGAAGTGCGCCTCGGTGGCGACACGGGAAGCCCGGTCACGCTACGCGACGGCTCCGACCCTCGATCGCTGCCATTCCATGAGCTGGCCAAGTCGGTGCTGGCCCGTATCGAAGAAACGGGTGGCCCGCGCGGCCCCTCGTTCAGCATCGAAGATTAATCCGGCCTTCCTGCCGGCGCGCCGGCAGCGATCGGCCTGTGCCGCTGCCGCGAACGATCGCCATCGCGACCAGCGTCCTCCCCGGACTCGTGCAAGGTTCCGGCCGAGGTGTTCTGTTATCGTGAAGGGGTGAGGACGAAATCCGGATACACACGTCGTAATTTCGCGGCGCTGGCGGCGCTGTGCGCCGGAGCCCGGGCGTTCGGGACCACTAATGAGTTCCGGCGCGGCGGCATGGTATATCGCCGGCTCGGACAGACCGACATGTGGCCGTCGCTGCTCTCGTTTGGGTCGCACACCGATCCGGCGGACCGCGTGAAGGTGCGGCGCGGCCAGACCGTGCTCACCGAGCAGGGGCAGAAGCGCCGCGACCGCATTATCGAGCGGGCCTTCGACTATGGCGTGAATCTCCTGGACGTCTACGACAGCGAGGGCCAGTGGGAACCGGCTGCGCGCATCGTGAGGGACCGGCGCGAAAGCGTGCTGGTCTCGCTGGCCCATGAAATCAGCCCCCAGGAGATCGAACGCGCCTGCCGTCTGTTCGGTCACGTCGATCTCTACCGCTTCCACACGGGCGAGATTGACGACCGGACCCTGCACCAATGGGACGTCCTGCGCAAGGCGAAGGAAGCCGGTAAGATCCGCGCCATCGGCATCGCTACGCACATCGAGCGCACCATGACCGCGGCGCTCACGGAGCTTGAGGGGATCGACTACATCTTCTTCCCCTACAACTTCATCCACGCGCGCGCCGACTACAGCG
>CAYRPT010000068.1:0-6487 GCA_964425895.1 uncultured Solibacteraceae bacterium
AGCACCCGGCCGATCTCCGGCTGGCTGGACGCCTCCGGCTGGCGGAGCCGCCGGATCCGCGCGATCGCTTCCTGCTGCTCCTTGGCGTCAAACGGCGCGTGCAGAAACTCGCTCGCCCCGCTGCGCAGCGTGCGTACGATCGCCTCGGAGTCGCTGTGGGTGTGAAGGGCCACCACCAGGGTCAGCGGACGGAAGGCCGCCACGAACTCAATGAGCTCCGCCGCTTGGTCGAGATTCGTGGCCACGTCGAGCAGGACGACCTCCGGCTTCAACTGCCGGAGCCGGATATCCAGGGTCTGCCGCGGAGGATAACTCTTCAGATCCGCCAGGATTTCAAAGGTCCGCGTCTCCTGCGCACTGCGCTGGAACTGGTCGGCCAAGTCGCGATTGGGCGAAATCAACAGCGCGCTCAGCTCCACCTTCGAACCCTTGAGAGTCATGACCCTTTCCCCGCCTCGGTTCCGTCCCCGCCTTACTTGCTCTTGATCGAGCCGTCGTACCGCATCTGGTCGCCTGGCGCGAAGGGCGGCAGGAACGGCTCCGGCATCACCGGGCTCGGCTTCGGGTCGTTCACGTCGAGCGGCTCGACGATCTCCGGCGTCACCATGACGATCAGCTCGGTCTTGGACTTCTGTTTGTCACGGCTCTTGAACAGTTCACCCAGAATCGGGATGCTGGCCAAACCGGGAATGTGGTTGAACGAGTTGCGAACCCGGTCGTCCATCAGGCCGGCAATGATGAAGCTCTGGCCCTCGCCCAGCTCGATGTTGGTCTCCATCCGCCGCGTGGCCAGCGCCGGGATGACGAACCCGCTGAACGACACCGAGTTGGTGACGTCGATCGTCGAGACCTCGGGCTTCACGTACATGCGGATCGTGTCGTTGGCTGTCAGCTCCGGCTTGAAGTTGAGCCGGATGCCGAATTCGCGGAACTGAATGGTTACCGCGCCGGCGTTCGCACCACCCTGCAACACCGGCACGGGGAACTCGCCGCCCACCAGGAAGCTCGCCTCCCTCCCCTCGGACGTCACCAGGTTTGGTTCCGCCAGAATCTCGAGTAATCCTTGGTTCTTCAGGGCCTTCACGAAGCTGGACAGGTTTAAGTCGGGGCGGAAAGCGAAAATGTTGAGAGCGTCGCTGATCGTGAAGGTAGTCGAGGTTCCTTCGATGCTGGGCGGGATGTAGCCGCTGATCTCATCGAACTGGGCCGACTTGAACTGCCCGGTGCTTACCAGGAAGGGAGTGTTCAGGACGCCGGTCGACACCAGGTTGACGGCAAACTGACCGCCGATCTGGCGGTCCATCTCGGCGAACTTGACCCGCAGCAGGATCTGTTTCTGCACCTGCTCGGCCAGGTTGAGGTTGTTGACCACGGTCTTCGACAACGAGGCCGCCACCGCGGCCGCCCGGTCCGACACATCGCGCGACGAGACCGTCCCGGTCAGCGTGATCGAATCCCGCGCCGCCTGTACCTGAATCTTCTCGTTCGGGAAGGTGGCCTCGATGATTTTCCGGATCGGCGCCAGGTTGTGCTCCACCGAGATGTTGTAGAAGTTGCGCTGGCCGTCCTTGGACCAGATGACGACCGTCGCTACGCCGTGGGACTTGGCGTGCAGGAGCACCTCGCGGGTGCTGACCGCGACGGCGTCCACGATGTCGGGGTTGCTGGTCGATATCCGCGCGATCGGCATGGGATAGTCCAGCACGAGGCTCTTGCCGATCGTGACCTTGAGCTCCTCCACGCTCGTTTGCGCCGGAAGCAGGGCCGCGCCCGCGGCCAACAGGGCGGTAATCAGAACATAGCGGCACACGCTGGCTCGTCTGCTCATGGGAATCTCCTTCAATCGCCGCTCGGGGCGGAGTTAACCACCTGCACGGTCTTTTGCGTCCCGCGAATCACGACCACCTCGTCGGGCGGCGGCGGCGCGGGCGGCGGCGCGGCCGGCGCCTGAACGTACACCGTCCGGGTGCGGGGAGCGGGCGCCGGCGGCCTTGCTTTCGGTTCGCCCGGCGCGCGATACAAATCGTTCAGCTTCTCGCCGTCGGTCTTGGCAATCGACTGGTCACTGCCGTTCCGCAGCACGAGTTGTATCCGGCCTTCGCTTGAGGCCAGCGTCAGCGTCTCAGCCTGCGCCGGAGTCACGAGCAAAGTCACCGTCGGGGCGTTGATCGCACGCCCCTGGTTGTCCGGCTCGATCGTCTGGCCCGCCGACAGCACCAGAATGTTCTGGAGCACGGTCATGGTCACGGTCGAGCCCTTGTCGGGCGGCTTGCCCGTAACGAGCACGTCGACCCGCATGCCCGGCAGCACAAATCCGGCCACGCCGACCACGTCGTTGACCCGAATCGAGACCGCGCGCATGCCTTCAGGAATGATCGGCGCCAACCCGAGACCGCTCCCGCGCGCCGCCAGGCGACCTTCGTGAACCGGTTCGTTGAGGAGGATGTTGGCGGTCACCGGACGGTCAATCACCTCTTCCACGTTGGAGATCCCACCGGCCGGGAACTGCGCCACCGGGACCTTGACGACCTTCACATCGTCCGGCTTGACGGTCCGCCCGACCGACAGCGCCTTGACCGCCACCACCAAGTCCTTCATGTCGGTATCGACCGGCTTCTCCGCCGACGGGGAACGCGACGAAATCTGGTAGAAAACCGCGGACACCACCAGCGCAAATACGAGACTTACGCCGAGAACGGTTAAAAACCTTCGATCCATAGCCTGAAATCTCCTGAAGCTATGCTTCTCATCCTGTCGCCGGCCTCCCGGCCAGCCTGTTTTAGCCCTTCGGCACGAGGGCCAGCCAAACTCCGCACGCAATGGCCGGGGCGTAGGGAATCGCCTTCGGCCCCAGGCGCTTCCCGCCGCCGCTCAGCTTGAACCGCAGCCAGCTCCCGCCGATCACGAGCAGCGCCATCAAACCTCCGATGCCGGCCGTCCAAAAGGCGGCCTGAAGCAGCCGCCCGGTCCCGAGCAGCGCTCCGAAACCGGCCATCAGCTTCACGTCGCCGCCGCCCATGCCGCCGAGCAGATAGAACACCAGGAAGACGGCAAAGCCGGCCAGCGCCCCCAACGCGCCCGCCGCCAGCCCGACCCAACCCTTGTCGAGGACCTGGCACAGCAGACCGCCGGCGAGGGCGGCCACCGGAATCCAGTTCGGAATCGTCCGATGGCGAACGTCCGTAACCATCGCAGCCGTCCCCAACACCAACGCCACGGCGATCTCGACGGTCACCGGCCGCCTCCCTGGGGGATTTCCTCCGCTTCGCCGTCGCCGCTTTCCTCATTCGCGAGAGGACCGGAAACCTTCGGCGTAAGCAGCGGCGCGACAAAGCCGGCATTCCACGCAAACTCCGCCAGCTCCATCCCTGACGGCAACCGCCAGTCGTCCCAACCCGGCTCGGTTTCGCCCCCGACCGTCCCTGCCTGGGAATTGCCATGACGCCGGGAAGAGGGAGTTCTGCGTTTCGTCCGGCCGGTCTGCATGTTCCGTGATCTCCTCTAGTACTTTCGGCGGGCGAGGACCGATCCATTAGCCTCGGGGGAAATTTTCCGGCCCCGGCGAAACCTTAGAAATCGGCGCGCCCGGCCGCCCGCCTATCCAAGCGTGGAGAGGGCATCGCCGGCCGCTCTCCGCACCGTCGCCGGGCCGGGAAACACACCGCAAAACATGCGCGAGGCTGACGGAAGGTGCGCTCATCCCGTACAGGTCCTCACCGGGAGGCCCGGTTGACGAGGGAGGCCGGACCTGGCGGGGGCGGGGAGCCGTCGCGGGCCGTTCCTATGGCCGGCGGCGCGAGTATAGAACCGCTTCCGCAGTCTGGTCAACGAGTTCCCAACCCGCGTTGCCGCCCAGCAGCGAGGCGAGCGGAGCGTCCGCGGGGATGAGGACCAGGTCAAACCGGTACCGGCCCAGGATCTCCAGCCAGCCGGGCCGCCCGCCGAGCAACGCGATATAGTCGTCACCGATCTGGGGGCCGTAAAAATCGGTGCGTCCATCCATGAACACTTTGACTTCGGGATAAAGGCGGTAAATCAGGTAATCGCCCCACTGGTCGTGCGTAAACAGCCGCGCGCCGCGGATCCGGTCCTGGTGCGCGGCAATCAGGCCTACCGGGAACCGGCTCTCGGGGAAATCCGCCGGCCAGACGGCGGGCACCACACCGGCGGCGAGCAACAGAACGAAGACCGCCGGCCACCAGGTGCTCCGGCGGAAGCCCGGCTGAAGATCGCGGTCGAATTGGCGCAAGACGTCCGCGGTAGATCCTTTTTCCGCCCGTGAGGCCAAGCCAGCCCACCAACGGGACAGTTCGACGGCGATCAGAGGACCCGCCAGGATCGCGTAGACGGGGATGTGACGGACCGCACCGAGCGACAGATGCGCTCCCACCAGAATCCAGAGGGCCTCGACCGCCCGCTGCCGCGCGAGCAGGCAGCCCGCGCAGCCCAGCCCGGCCAGCAACAGAGTTTCGTATTGGAGCACGTTCTCCTGGCGGAAACTCGGCGACTGGAACTCCTCGACCACCGTTCGAATCCAGTCCGACCGGAGGTAGCCGGCGATGTGGCGATGCAGCTCCCAGCCGTACGGATTGACCAGCGATGCGCCCAAGGCGGCGCCAGCGATCCCCAGATACCGCCACGCCTGCCGCCGGCGCCCGGCTCGTTCCGCGTGTCCCCACCAGGATTCGATGAGGCCGCCCGCCGCCACCGACCCGAGAACCACCAGCAGCACCGGAAAGCCGCCGTGGAGATTGGCCCAAAGGCCCGTCAGCGGCACCAGCAGCCACACGGCGCACGTGGGTGCCCGGCGGTCCTCCTCGATCAGCCAGAGAGCGGCTACAAGGAAGATCAGGGTGAACAAGTGGGGCCGCGCCAGGTAGTGAACGGAACTCGCGCCGAAGCAAAGCAGCGTCACCGGCAGCGCGATCAAGGGGCTCGCTCCCCGCCACAGCATGAAGCGCAGAAGAAGCGTGCCGAACAGCGCCACCGTCACCCCCGCCGCCAGCACGATTCCCTTCAGCCCGAAGGCGCGGTGGAGGACCGCCATCAGGGCGTCCGCGAGCCACTCCCAGGCGAACCACCCAGCGCCCGGCTTGGAGAAGGAAAACGGGTCGCTTCGTGGAACCGCCCGTTGATCGAGGATGATCTCGCCCGCCCGGATGTGCCACCCGGTGTCACCGTCTTCGAGCAAAACGCTCCACCCCGGGCTGTGAAGCAGGAACGGCCATGCCAGGAAGAAGACGAACAAGAAATCCGACAGGGAGGGGGCCAATCTCCGGAACCAGCCCGCCCCGGCGGCGCGACTGCCGGCCGAACGCGCCGGTTGTTCCAGCAGGAACGTCAATCGGCATCCTCCCGGAAGCCGGCCGGGACGATCATGCTGCGCGCCTGCAACGCCAGTTGATACCGGTCCTTCGCGCCTGTTTTCTCGAAGACATGCATCAAGTGAACCTTCACCGTGCCGGTGGTGATCGATAACCGTTCCGCGATTTCGCGGTTCCGAAAGCCGCGAGCGACGAGTTGCACGATATCCCGTTCGCGAGCCGTCAGGCGCGCCCAGGGGTCCGAATGATCCGGCTCGTCAGGGCGGGCGTGCCCTTTCGTTTCGATCCACAGGCGGCCGGCCGCCACCGCCCGCAGGCAGCCGAGCAGGGACTCTACCGGCTGGGTTTTCGAAAAGACGCCGTGAAGCCCGAGCTGAACTGCGCGGTAACAGTCGGTTGAACTCAGCTCGTCACCCCAGAGAACAACCCTCGCTTTCGGACAACGCCGTTTCAAATCAGCCACGAACTGCTGCACATCGCTCCAGCCCGCGCTCAGGCTGCAAAGGACGATCGCGGGTTGAACGGCCGCGACCTCATCGAGGATACCGCCTGGCGATGTCGACGCTCCGGCCAAGCGCAGGTCGGCGGTGGCTTCCAATACGGATCGCAAACCCTCCAACACGAGGGGCTGCTCATCGCACGCGAATATTTGGCACACATCAACCTTTCCGCATCTCCGATCGACGGGTGAGGTCACACCGTTTAGGCTACTGTTCAGAAATGAAACTCGGCGTCCCCAGGTACTACGCCGCGAGGGGGCGCGGATTGGGGCCGTGATCTCGGTGGGAATTCACGCGCGTGCGAGCGAGCGCTCCCGGGAAAGCCCCGCCGACCGTCATCCGAGACAACTCACCGGTGCATAGTCCGCGTCCTGTGCCGGCGCGTGGGGCCCGGGCTGCCCGCTCCCCACCAGGACTTGCTCCCAAGCCTCGAGCAACACGCGAAGAATCCCTTCGGCCTCGACCAGCGGCGGCGCCACCTGCTCGAAGTTGGCGCGCTGCAGGAGCCGCTGAAGATAGTCGTAGATCTCCACCAGGTTCCGACCGATCTCTCCGCCCGCCGCGTGATCCACCGATTGCGCGAGCTCGTTCAGGATCTCGCCCGCCCTGGTGATCTGGCTCGATCTCCTCCGGATGTCACCCGCCGCCACCGCGGCGCGGGCC
>CAYRPT010000068.1:6497-10936 GCA_964425895.1 uncultured Solibacteraceae bacterium
CAGGTTGCGGAGCAAAAGCGCCACCAAACGGCAAGGGTCCGCTTCGAGAATCTCGGCTTCGCGGTAGCCATATCTGCGGTCGGCTGACATGCATGGTCCTCCTGGGAGTCTTATCGACTCTGCGGATCGTCTCCCGCCAACACGTTTACCCGGCGTCCTGATCCTCGCGGCCGAGAGCCTCCGCCATGCGCAGAGCGTATTCCGGCGGGATCTGGCGGAGGATTTCGCCCGTTTCGCGGTCGACGATGCGGACGAGCGGGCGTTTCGTTATCCGGTCGAAGGCAAACGTCAACTCCTGGTTCTGTCCCAACATTTCCGCGCCATTAAGGGCCCGCACCGCCCGGACGAGTTGCCGCACCTCGGCCTTCCTGTCCTCGGGCGGCGGCTGGGCGGGCGATGGCGCCGGCGGATGCAGGTTTACGGCTCCGATCTCCATAACAGCCTCCTGACTGGGATTGCGGCTTGTCAATGAATCTCATCGCCCGTTTGAGCGAAGATGTTAACCGCACTGCGCCGAAAATGCAGGAGACCCTTCGTTGGCGAGCGTGCCGCGAAACCGGGGCGCGCGGCCGTCAGGCCAGGTTGAGAACCTTCGCCGTCGTTCCGCGTTCCTGCTCGATTTTCTTTTGGAGAAGAGTGATCGCGTAGATGAGCTGCTCGGGGCGGGGCGGGCAGCCCGGTACATAGACGTCCACCGGAATCACCTGGTTCACCGGAATGAGCGCGTAATTGCTGAACACTCCGGTCGAGGTGGCGCAGGCGCCCATCGAGATGACCCAGCGCGGCTCCGGCATCTGCTGGTAGAGCCGGCGAATCACGGGCGCCATCTTGTTCGAGACACGCCCGGCGATGATCATCAAATCCGACTGCCGGGGGGAGCCGCGAAAGACTTCGGCCCCGAAGCGGGCGATGTCGAAGCGGGAGGCGCTCATCGCCATCATCTCGATGGCGCAGCAGGCCAGTCCAAACGTCATCGGCCAGATGGAGTTCTTCCGGCCCCAGTTGATCGCCTGGTCCACGGTGGTCAGAAGGATGCCTTCGGACTGTCCGGCCGCGGCCTCGTTGTCAATCCCGTCGAACAGACCAGGCACGTTCTCGAGCGTCAACCCTCGTTCCATAGGCTCCCTGTGTTTTCAGTATCCCACGATCCGGATAAAGATAAAATGGAGAGATCGGCAGCCCGCCGGAGACGCTCCGTTGGCGCCGCTCCGGGGCCGATGGCGCCTTCGCCCAGACAAACCCAGCGCAAGATTCCCATGGACAACCCGACGCTTCTGTTTACACCCTTCGACGACGAGTCCGAAGCGGTGCGCCACGCCGCTGCAGTGTGGGGCATTGCACCGGAATACTGGGATATCTGGGGCCGGCGGCACGAAGCAGGACCGGAAATCCAACGCGCCATCCTCGAATCCCTGGGAGTCCCGGCGGGGAGTCTGGAGGAACTGAACAGAGCCCTGGAGGAGCGCCTGTGGCGCCAATGGAGCTCATCGCTGCCACCCGTTCTCGTCGTCAGCGAAGAGGAGGCGCCTCACACGGTGCCGCTTCGGATTCCGGAGGATGGCCCGGGCCTCCTGGCTGAGGTGCAAATCGACCTCGAGGATGGCCAAGCCCTGACCCAGACCGTGGCCGTTGACGACTTGCCGATCGGGGCCGCCGCGCGGCTTCGCGGGCGGGCCTTTCTCGAAAAGACACTGACCCTGGAACCGCTGCCCTTGGGCTATCACCGGATGCGGGTCTCGCTACGCCGGGGTGAACGGCCGGTGCTCGAGGCTGAGATGGAGCTGATTGTGGCTCCCAGCCGGGCTTTTCTCCCGCCCGAGCTCCGGGACGGCGGCCGGCGCGCCGGACTTTGTGTCAGCTTGTTCGGCCTGCGATCTGCGGCGGACTGGGGCTGCGGCGATCTCCGGGACTTACAGCGCCTCTGCGCCTGGGTAGCGCGGGCCGGCGGGAGCTTCGTGGCCTTGAATCCGCTGCATGCGATTCACAACCGGGCGCCGTTCAACACGAGCCCCTACCTTCCGAACAGCGTTTTCTATCGGAACCCGATCTATCTCGACGTCGAGGCGATCGAGGATTATAAGGCCTCGGCCTGGGCGCGCCGGCTGCGCTCGCGGCCGTCGGTGCAGCACGAGATCAAGGCGCTGAACGAGAGTGAGTTCATCCATTACGAGCGGGTCCACCGGCTGAAGCGGGCGTTTCTCAAGCTGGCGTTCCGCCGGTTTCTATCGGAGCTCGGCCGGGATACCCCGCGAACCCGGGACTTTCGCCGCTATATCGGAGAAGAGGGCTCCCTGCTCGACGGCTACGCCATCTATTGCGCCCTCGACGAGTGGCTTCACCGCCGGAACCGCCGCGTCTGGACGTGGCCCGATTGGCCGGCGCCATACCGGGATCCCGATTCGGAAGCGGTCCGGGCTTTCGCCCGGGACCACTGGCGTTCCGTGCTGTTTCATAAGTATGTCCAGTGGCAGTTGGACCGGCAGATCCAGGCGGTCCAGGCCACGGCCCGCGAGTGCGGGCTCAGCATCGGCTTGTTCCATGACCTGGCCCTGGCCGCCGACCGCTGCGGCTCCGACCTCTGGGCGCACCGGGATTTCTTCGTCGCCGGCTGCCGCGTCGGAGCCCCCCCGGACGGATTTTCGCCGCAGGGGCAGGACTGGTCGTTCCCCCCACCCAACTCCTCGCGCCACTGGCAGGACGGCTACCGGCTCTTCCGCCAGTCCATCCGGAAAAGCTGCCGCCATGGCGGCGCGCTTCGCATCGACCACGCGATGCGGTTCTTTCGCCTCTTCTGGATTCCCGAGGGCCGATCCGCGGCTGAAGGCGCCTACGTAGCCGATCGCTATGAGGACCTGGTTCGCGTGCTGGCCCTCGAAAGCGTGCGGAACCGGATCGTCGTGGTGGGCGAGGACCTCGGCACCGTCGATCCCTCAACCCGCGCGACCCTGGCCCGCTATGGAATCCTCAGCTACCGGCTGTTCTACTTCGAAAAGAACGAGCAGGATGGGTTCCGGCTACCGTCCGAGTACCCCGTCCAGGCGCTGGTATCCTGCACCACGCACGACCTCCCGACGCTGGCGGGCTTCTGGCAGGGCCGCGACATCGAGGTCCGCCGCGAAACCGGAATTCTCCCTGACGAGGCGGCGTATGGGCGCGCCCTCGAGGAACGGCAGCGGGAGAAACAACGGATGCTCGACGCCCTGCACGGCCTGAACCTGTTGCCTGGCTACGTATCCCGCAGCGCCGCCGATCTGCCCGAGCTCACCGGCGAGCTTCACAACGCGATTACCGGCTTCCTCGCCTCCACTCCCAGCATGCTGCTCGCCCTCAACCAGGAGGACCTGACCAAGGAAACCGAACAACAGAATCTCCCCGGCACCACGGCCCAATACCCGAACTGGCGGCGCAAGATGCGCTATTCCATCGAGGAAATGGAAGGATCACGGTCCATCAACGACTTTGTCGCGATGTTTCGCAACTGGCTCGCGCGGACGGGCCGGCTGCCGTCGCCGTAGCTCAGAGGCCCGCAGCCTTTGGTCCCACGGAGCCGGCGGACCGCGATACGGAGTGGTGGGCGCAGAAGGACTCGAACCTTCGACTTCCACCTTGTAAGGGTGGCGCTCTAACCAACTGAGCTATGCGCCCTCCCTGACATCATATCGCACGGTTCAAGGGTCCAAGCTGAACCCTGTCAAGGAAGAAGTAGAGGGGATACCTTTTAGGAAGAGAACTCCTCCACCAACACCTCGGCGGCCCATCCGGCCGCTTGGGCGACCACTTCCGGGCAGTTCCTCCCTGCCTTCTCCCGAACCTCCCTGCAAATCACGCTCCCATAGGCCTGCTCGTAGCGGACGGCCATCTGCCGGATCAGCCTGCTCGCGCGTTTCGCCGCTCCGCGGTCGCCGAACTTCGCGCGCGACCTGCCGCACAAATGGCCGATCACCATCCCGGCGCCGGTGAAACCGCCACAATTCGCGTTACCGCCCCCCACCGCCCCGCCGTGAAGACCGCTGCCGGCCAAAAAAACGTGCTCGTTCTTGGGGACGAAATCAAGGGCGTCCTGCAACGCGGCGATCGTGCACTGCGAACAGTTGCCGAACTTCGCCTCGTATTCTCGTCCGAGCGACCGGGCGCGCGCCACCATCTCCGGCCCTCGATCCCCGGTGAGATGAGACCCCTCCGATAAAGGCCCGGCGGCCTCGCCTGTCTCGGATGGCCGGCTGACGCACGTCACGAGTGCGGCGCCGGCGCCCGCTGAAGCCAGGGTGAGCAGCGCCCGTCTGTTCCGGCCGACGAAGGATTCCATGCTCGCTTGCCTCCACTTGAAACCGTCAACGCCGAAACCCGCGACAGGACCCCTTCCCGCCGGGCCTGGGGTCTCCGCCGCGGCTTCCCGGCCGTCATCCAGTATGGAACAGGCGGCGGATACCAGCTAGAGT
>CAYRPT010000069.1:0-10824 GCA_964425895.1 uncultured Solibacteraceae bacterium
CTTTCTTCGTTCGACCCCCAGGTGAACGTGATACTCGCCCGCATGACGCTGGAGGAGAAGGCCGGGCAGATGATCCAGGCCGAATGCAACCAGCTTGCAAGTCTCGATGACGTGAAAACGTACGCGCTGGGCTCCGTGCTCTCGGGCGGCAACGGCGACCCGGCGGCAGGCAACTCGCTGGGCGCCTGGACCGACATGTACGACCAGCTTCAGAAAGCCGCCCTGGAGACGCGGCTCGGCATCCCCATCCTGTATGGCGTCGATGCCGTTCACGGCCATAACAACGTGCTGAACGCCGTCATTTTTCCGCACCACATCGGCCTGGGCTGCACCCGCAACGCCGCGTTGGTGGAAAAGGCGGCCGAGATCACCGCGCTCGAGGTCCGCGCGACGGGCATCAACTGGACCTTCGCGCCGTGCGTGGCGGCGCCCCAGGACGACCGGTGGGGCCGCACCTACGAAGGCTTCTCCGAGGATCCCAAGGTTGCCGGCGAGCTCGGCGCGGCCGCCGTGCGGGGCTTCCAGAGCGCCGATCCGGCCGATCCCCGGCGGATCCTCGCCTGCGCGAAACACTTCGCGGGGGACGGCGGCACACAGTGGGGCACGGGCCGGGTCAAGGATCCCGGGAAGGATCCGCGGGACCGGTATCCGTTGGACCAGGGTGAGGTCACGATGCCCGAGGAGCAGTTTCGCGCTCTGCACATCGCACCGTATCTCGCCTCCCTCAAAGCCGGCGTGGGCACCGTCATGCCGTCCTATTCAAGCTGGAACGGGGTGAGGTGCTCGGTGAACGGCCGCCTGTTGACGGGCATTCTCAAAGAAGAGCTCGGGTTTGAGGGGTTTGTCATCTCGGATTACAACGCCATCGACGACACGCCGGGCGACTATCGCACGCAGATCAAGAACGCCGTGCTGGCCGGGATGGACATGTTCATGGTTCCCTCCCGGTATAAGGAACTCCATGGCCACCTCAAAGACCTGGCCGCAGCCGGGGAGGTCCCGGCCGAGCGGATCGATGACGCCGTCCGCCGAATTCTCCGCGTCAAGGCGGCCATGGGCCTGTTCGACAAAAGCCGGAACCATCTCGCGGATCGATCTCTGCACGCCTCGTTCGGATCGGCGGCGCACCGCGAGGTGGCGCGCCAGGCGGTGCGGGAGTCGCTCGTGCTCCTGAAGAACGAAGGCCGCACGCTCCCGCTGCCGAAGGACGCGGCGCGCATTCACGTGGCCGGCCGCTCCGCCGATAACGTCGGCAACCAGTGCGGCGGCTGGACGATCTCCTGGCAGGGCGAGACCGGGGCGGTAACCACCGGCGGCACGACGATTCTTGAGGGCATTCGCCGGGCCGTTTCCTCCGGCACGAACGTGACATACAGCGCCGACGGTTCGGGGGCCGCCGGGGCCGACGCCGCGATTGTGGTGGTGGGTGAGGCGCCCTACGCCGAGATGAACGGCGACCGCGCGGATCTACGCCTGGACAAAGCCGACACGGCCGCCATCGCCGCCGCGCGGAAGGCCGGCGTACCCGTCGTCGTGGTCCTGATCTCGGGCCGCGTCATGATCATCAACGAGGAACTCGAGCAGTCGAACGCGTTCCTGGCGGCCTGGCTGCCGGGGACGGAAGGGGGCGGGGTCGCGGATGTCCTGTTCGGCGACTACAAACCCACCGGCAAGCTGTCGTACACCTGGCCGCAATCGATGAATCAGTTCCCCATTAACGCCGGGGACGGCAAGGAGCCCTTGTTTCCGCTTGGGTATGGCTTGAGCTGGTAGCGGCGGCTCAGGCGCCGGGTGGTGTCTTGCCCACCCCTCGCGGCGGCGGATCGTACGTGCAGAGAGGATCGGTCGCGAGGGGATTCCCGGAGGCCCCGAACGCGCGCGACCGGGAGCCGCCGCAGAGGGCCGCGTACTCGCAAATGCCGCACGCCCCTTCCAACTGAGTAACGTCGTGGAGCGAACGGAACAGCGGGGCGTTGCGATAGACATCGGCGATGCGGTCGCGGCGCACGTTGCCGGCGGCGAGCGGCAGGAAGCCCGCGGGACAGATATCGCCCGTGTGCGAGACGAATACGATACCGTGCCCGTCGCGGATGCCGAAGCTGCGATAGGCGCCGCTCCGCTTGATGGCGTCACCGCTCATTCCCGCGGCGCGCATACGCTCCAGGGCCACCCGGCGGTACGATGGCGCTTCGGTGGTGGCGACAATGAAAGGCGCCGCCCGTGAGGTGTCGAAGATCCAGCCCATCAGCTTTTCGGCTTCGACCGGTGGCAGCGGCTGCAAAACTTTGCCCCGTCCGACCGCAATCAGGAAGAAGAGGCTCCAGCGGGAGACCGCGTAGGGCTTGAGGACCTCGTAGACGGCGGGGATGTCATCGGCGGTCTCGGCCGCCACCAGCGTGTTGACCTGGAGCGGCATGTCCAGCTCCTGAGCCCACCGCACCGCCTGCATCGTGCGCTCAAAGGTGCCGGCCACGCCTCGAATCGCGTCGTGGCGGGCGGCGGTGGAGCCGTCAAGGCTCAATCCCAGCCCCTCGACATGATGTTCCTTGAGCCGCGTCAAGACCTCGCGAGTCAGGGCCGGCGTGGCCGCGGGCGTGATGGAGACGCCGATCCCAAGCCGGTGGGCTTCGTCGATCAAGTCGTACAAGTCGGGCCGGGTCAACGGATCGCCGCCGGTGAGAATGAGTTGCGGCAGCGGATCTCCGAAGTCGAGCATCTGGCGCAGGAACGCCTTGCCTTCCTCGAACGTCAACTCCAGCGGGTCGGGATCGGGCTGTGCTTCGGCCCGGCAGTGCCGGCAGGCAAGCGCGCAGGCCTGTGTCATCTCCCAATAGACATTGAGCGGCGTCTTCGCGTAGTCCCTCGGCGCGTGATGCGGCGACCGCCCGTGATGGAGAGACCCAGCCATACCTCCAGCCTACAACGGCGGACGCGCCACCTTCGGCCCGTGATCCCGCCCCGCCGCGGGCAGCGCCTTCCAGTAGAATGGTCCGGACTATGCCAGCCAAGCTGACCGGGATCGCCGCCCGGATGGACAAGCTCTACGAGTTCGACCGCGAACCCGTCACCGCGGACAAACTCCAGGGCGGCGGCCGGTTCGCGGGCCTGTTCGCCGGCGAACACGTAGCGGCCACCGAGTTCGTGATCGGCGCGTTTTTCGTGCTGCACGGGGTGACCGCGCGGGATCTGCTCGCCGGCCTGTTGATCGGCAACCTGCTCGCCGTGCTCTCCTGGACGTTCGTCTGCGCGCCGATCGCCGTGCGCACCCGGCTGACGCTGTATTGGTATTTGCAGAAGATCGCGGGCCCCGGGCTGACGTTCCTCTACAACATCGCGAACGCCTTTCTCTACTGCATCCTGGCCGGGGCCATGGTGTCGGTGGCCTCCACCGCGATCGGGCTTGGCTTCGGCATCGACACGCCACAGTTGACTGACATCTACCCCAGCAGCATTGGCTGGGTGGCGACGACGTTTTCGATCGGCGTGGCCTTCACGATTCTGGCCGTGCTCGGGTTCGAGAAGCTCAGCCAGTTCGCCAGTGTATGTTCCCCGTGGATCTTCGTCGTGTTTCTCGCCGGCGCCGTGGCCACCCTGGGCAAGCTCGGTGTTCACCCCAACCTCGACAACCTGTGGGAGGTCGCGACCACCCGGATCTGGACCGGTGTGCCGACGGAGGGTCAGGAGAAATTCGGCGTCGGGCACATCATCTTCTTCGCCTGGTTCGCGAACCTGGCCATGCATATCGGCCTCTCCGACCTGGCGCTGTTCCGCTACGCGCGGAGCTGGAAGTACGGCCTGTACTCGGCTTGCGGAATGTACGCGGGGCATTTCCTGGCGTGGCTGTGCTCCGGCGTGATGGTGGCCGCCATCGGACGTGAGATGAACCCCGGGCTGATGGCCTTCACGGCCGTGGGAATCGCCGGCGTGTTCGGTGTCCTCCTGGCCGGATGGACAACGGCGAATCCGACGCTCTATCGCGTGGGGTTGGCGTTGCAGACGGTGACGCCGGGCTGGCCGCGCTGGAAGATCACGCTGGTAGCCGGGCTGGCGACGGCAGTGCTGGCCTGTTTCCCGGTGTTTTTCCTGAAGCTTCTCGATTACGTCGCGATTTACGGTTTGGTGCTCATGCCTATCGGTGCGGTCGTGTTCGCCGAGCACTGGATCTTCCCCGCGCTGGGAATTCCGCAATACCGGGCGGAGAAGCAGAAGCTCTTCCTGAACTGGCAGGCGCTGGTGGTATGGTTCGGCACGCTGACCGTTTGCTACTTCCTGCCGATCCACCTGTTCTACCGTTGGCTGCCGGGTTGGTTCCTCGCCGTGGCAGCCTACACCCTGCTGGCGAAAGCCACCGGCCGGGAGGTGGTCCATGGTTAAGAATCTGGCGGGAACGGCGGCGGGAGCGGCGATGCTCGTCTGCCTTTGGACGCCGGTAGCGTACTTCCGCGGTTCAATGGAGGAGGCTTCTTTCCATGGGTGGTTCGTCGTGGCGTCGCTCGTGTGGTTCGTGGCGGCCACCATCTTCGCATCGCGGAAGTGAACGAGCCCAGGGGGCGAGACCGCTGCCTCGTCAGCCGTTCCGAGCTGGCGCCGCGCCGGCGGCGGCGAGTTCATCCCGCCGGCGCGCGTCGTTCGCCCGCCATCCGGCCACGCCGGCCAGCAGCGCCGCGGCCGCCACTCCGAGAAACGGCAGCGTGAAGCTTGACGACGCCTGGGTGACGCGGCCGACGCCCCACATCGCGACGGCGCCGGCCAGCGAGCCCGAACCGCCGAGCAGCCCCGCGGCGGTGGAGACGTCGGCGGCCGAGACCTCCTGCGCCATGGTGAGATACATGGCAATCCACATACCGGTGCCACAGTTCGCCGCCACCAGCGCGGCCACGGCCCACGCCATGCCGGACGGCAGAGGGACAAAAGCCGAGCAGGCCATCAGAGCGGTCGCCGCCGATAGCACCAGCAACCGCGCCGAAGCGATGGGCCATCCGCGCCGGGCCAGCGTGAGGATCGAAGCGCCGCAGGCCAGGTAGCCGGCGTCCAGACCGAGGTAGATGCCGGTCAGGATCCCTCCGAGCACCGCGCCCTCGGGCAGTTTCCACTCCTGAACGAAGTAGGTGGGCAGCCAGTTCACGTTGAAGTAGAGGCACGGGTTCACCAGAACCGCCACCAGGAACACGCGCCAGAACTGCGCGTTGGTGAGCAGGCGCCGGTATATCGCCCATGGCGAGCCGCGCACGGCCGATTCGAGCCGCTCGCTCCAGATCGGCCGCATCGCTTCGGCCCGCGTGAACGACACCCAGCCAAGAAACCAGAGCGCGCCGAGCGCACCCACCGCGGCGAAGGCCCAGCGCCACCCCAACCACGCGGATATCCCGAGCACAATCGCCGGCGCCACCAAGGCCCCGACGCTCGTCCCGCTGGTGAAGATCCCGTTGCCCAGCGCGCGGTCCCGCGCGGGAAGGGCCCGGGCGACGATGCGCATCGCGGCCGGCCAGTTGGCGGATTCCGTCACACCCAGAGCCGCCCGAAACACCCCCAGAGCGATCACGCTGTTCGCGAGGCCGGTGAGACCCGCCGCCGCCGACCACGCCAGGACAGCCAGCCCGTAGGCCCAACGAAGGTTGGCGCGATCCAGCAGCAACCCCACGGCGAACTGCGACAGCGTGTAGCTGTAGTAGAAGACCGAAAAGAGCGAGCCCAGGGTGGCGTTGTCGAAGTGCATGTCGCGCTGGATGGTGGGCGCGAGGATGCCGAGCGTCTGCCGGTCCAGGTAGTTGAGGGTGGTCGCCAGAAACAGGAGGACGCAAAGTCCCCACTTCCGGGCCCCTTCGATCGGGGAACCGTCAGTCAGCGGCAAGGAGGACCACCCAATCCTGCCGGTCCGGCGGACGGTATTCGTAGCTCGCCGAGACAGACTGCGTACCCAACTCGCGAAGCGTTCCGTGGCGCGGGTTGAACTCCGAGACGCGGTAGGTCCGGGAACGCGCGCCGAGTTCGAGTTTCACCGGCTCGGCAATCCCGCGAACGTAGATGACGTAAGCCTTGCCGGGATCGGCGAGAGCCCAGTAGGCAGCTTCGGGCGGGCGGACTTCTCGCGAGCCGTCCTCCGCCCCGCGGTCCGCTCCGCGCGCCGCAACGGACGAGAGCAACTCGTCGGCCGGGATGAGATCCCACCACGCGAGCTCCTCGAAGAACTTCCGCAGATGGCCGATCTGCGCCTCCCAGTCATCGTTCTTCTTCGCGTCCACATCGAAGGGGCCGGGGTCGCGATGGCCCGCGAAGTACGTTGTTCCGAAGCCGGTCACCAGGTAGCCTCCGGCCATGACGATGTCCCAACTCGAGAAGCGCATATCCTCGGCGGAGTAGCTGTTGGATTTGTCGGGGCGGCCGTCACCGTTGGCGTCCCGCAGGTGATAGCCGTATTCGCTGTTGACGACGGGTCCGGTCAAATACCGGGAAAGAAGGATGCGGCCGTGGAGATCCCGGTAGTTCTGCTGGTAGTCGCCGAACGACATCCACGAAGCGGAGTGGAACTCGCGGACGCTGCCGTGTTCACTCATGGGGTGGATGCCGATCAAGCGCCCATGCGGATCGGCCTGAGCCAGCTCGTCGCCGATGCTGACGAATTCGCGGAAGATATCCTCGTGCGCCGCGCCCTCGCGCGTCCGGATCTCGGCGTGCCATTCGCCGGACACCAGGAAATAGACGTCGTAGGCGGAGTAGCGGGCGGCGATGTAGCGGGCGTAGCGCCGGCGCGCTTCGACGCTCGGGAAGCGGCGCCAGGCGTAGGGCTCGACGCGCCGCTTGTCGCCCCACGCCAACGCCAGCCCGACAGTCAGCCCTTGTCGATTCGCGAATGCCAACCGTTCATCCACTTCACGCCAGTAGCCGGGATTGAGCCCTTCCCGGGCAATCTCTTCGAACGGCGGACCGCCCGTGTTGCCCACCCCCTGCTCGCTGAGCAGCATCGAGTGAATGGCGTTGAAGCCCTGTCCGGCGCGGGTGCGGGCGTAGTGTTCGGCCTGGGCGCGGTGATGGGTGTCCTCGCCGCTGTCGGTGAAGTAGCCCCAGGCGGTGTCGCCCAGAAACCAGAGCGGGGCACCGTTCCGGCGTTCGAAATGACTGGGCCGGGTCCGCGAGACCCGTAATCCACCCCGCCCCCCGGATTCAACGCACTCGAACCGGCCCGGGTTTCCGTCCAGGCCGGTGTCGCGCGACTCGATGCGATACGACCAGTGACCCAGGGCATCCGGGCTGACGCGAAACTTCCACGCCGCGCCGCCGTCCCAGAACAGAGGGATTCTCCAGACGGCCCCGTCCGGCCGGGTGATCACGGCGCCGGCCGACAGCTCGACGTACGGATTCGCCGGCGCCGCGGATGCCGTGAAGGCGGCCTCGAAGACCTCGTAGCGGCCTACGCGTTCGAGGGCGGCAGCGGACGCCGCGGAGAAGTCCAACGCCAGCAAACAGGCAGCGGCGTTTCGAAGAAGCTCGCGAGGTAACTTCATCCTAGACTCCCTTGGCGAGTTGCCGCACGCGGGCCACGTCGCCCTGCAACGCCCCGCGGTAGAGCGCGATGTCGGACTTCCAGGAGATCATGTTGAAACCCATCGAAAGCCAGAGTTCCAATTGATCCCAGGAAGCCGGTTGAGCAGCCGCGGCCTTGTGGCGCCCGCGTGCCGCCCGCACGACGCCGCGGAGAGCCTCATGAAACCTTGGATCCTGGAACTGGCCGGGGATGCCCATCGCCTGGCTAAGATCGAAGTGACCCACCCACAGGACGTCCACGCCGTCGGTGGCGGCGATTTCCGAAGCGTTGCTCACGCCCTCCGGTGATTCGATCTGACAGATCACCGTCGTGTTCTCGTTAGCCTCCCGCAAGTATCCGGCGGCATCGACGGCCACGTAGTCCGTGTGCGCCGTTCCGATGCCGACGCCGCGCCGGCCGGCCGGCGCGTACTTCACCGCACTTACGATGCGCCGGGCCTCCTCGGCGGTTTCGACGTTCGGCGCCATGATGCCGAGCGCGCCCGCATCGAGCATCGGCGCAATCAAGTGGTACAGGCTGTCCTGCACCCGCACAATCGGCGCGATGGGCGTGGCCTTGAGCCAGGCCATCAGGTCGGCCACGCGCTCCAGGCTGAATCCGCTGTGCTCCGTGTCGACGACGACGAAGTCGAGTCCGGCTGTTTCCAAAATCTTCGCGATGCCCCGGGTGCCGAACTCCATGATCATGTGGCCGACCGGCACACCGCCGTCCCGCAAAACGCGCTGCAAACGGTTTTCCTTCATGCTCTCCTTCCGTAGCGCGCCAGCTTCCGGAGGAATTCCGGATGGCCGGCGACCGGGCGATTGACCAGTCCGTGCGGAACCTCACCGCGCGCCACGGCGAGGATGTTGTCACACGCCTCCCGGGTATTCTCCTCGACGATCTCTTCCGTCCAGGCGAGCCCGTGGGGACTGAGGATGACGTTGCCAAGTTCGAGGAGCGGGTTTTTCGGATCCGGGGGCTCCGTCTCGAAGACGTCCAAACCGGCGCCCCGGATCCAGCCCTCGCGGAGCGCCCGCACCAGAGCCTGTTCCTGGACAATGGGACCACGCGCCGTGTTAATGAAATACGCCGTCTTCTTCATCAAGCGAAGCTGCTCCTCGCCGATCAGGCCGCGCGTGCCGGGGTTGAGGAGGGTGTTGACCACCACGTAGTCGCTCGACCGCAAGACCTCTTCGAGGGAGACGAGCTCGACGCCGGGCGGAGCATCCGTAACATCGAGGTGCGGGTCGCACGCCAGAAAGCGGCCAAAACGGAGCGAGCCCGCCAGCCGGAACATCTCGCGGGCGATATTGCCGCACCCGATCGAGCCCAGGGTCTTGCCTCTCAGCGTGTCGCCAAAGCGGGTGAGCTCGCCGCGCCACCGTCCTTGACGGGTGATGCTGTCCTGCTCGAAGAGGTTTTTTGACAGCGCGAAAATCAACGTGAGAATCGCTTCCGCCACCGGGCCGCGTACCGCATGGGGAGTAATGGCCAGGGCCACGCCGCGCGCCGTCAGGGCATCGACGTCAATCGTGTCGTAACCGACTCCCCAGCGGGCCACGACGGCCAGGCGATCCACTGCGCGCAGGCTCGCGGCGGTGATTCGAAGACCCAGAGCCAGAATCGCGTCATATCGGTTCAGCGATTCCGGCGTCGCCGTCTTGTCCGGAGCCGGCGGCATGCGCTCGCAGATCACGCCGGCCGCCGGGGAGAGGTTCTCCTCGATGATGCTCTCGGCCCGGCCCTTCACCTGCTCATAGAGGTCCGGCGTGATGCCCACGCGAAACTCACTCATAGTGGATGCTCAGCCGTTGGAAGCGCCGGGGCGCGCAGGATGCTGCGAAGCGGTGCCGTCCGAGGGTGCGTCCCCGCCGGCTGCGCCCGTCCCGGTATCCGCGTCCAGCGCCACCCGCGACTCTATCAACTTTCGATAGGCTGCGTCCCGGTCCCGGTCCACCGGCGCCGGCGCGGACTCCGCTTCACCGAGCGCCCGCCACACAAGGCCGCGCACATCGGAAGGAAGGACGCTTTCGAGATACTCGAGAGCGGTCCCGCGAAGGTGAGGATCGTCGGACCGCAGCGCGAGCCGCGCGATGCGCAGCGGCTCGCGGGGCAGAACCAACGCCAGAAGCGTGAAGACGTAGCCCAATCGCCCTTCCGGTGTTCCACTGCCCGTTGTCCCAACGGGCGTCCCCTCGGCCGGGCTCGGCTGCGATGCCGTCTGCCCCGAACGCTCCAGCTCACGCTAGATCGCCCGAAAGACAATACCGGACTCGACGGTGATGGTGTCGTTTCCCGGCGCCAGCGCCGCCAGCGCACTGGCACATTGGTAGCGGACGCCCGCGTCCGGGTCCTCCAGACCTTCCACCAACGCGCGGGCGGACCGCCGGGACGGGCATCGGGCCAGCACGCGCGCCACGCGCCGCCGGATCCGGGTGTCCGCGCGGGAATCGAGCAAGGCGTCGGCCAGTTGACCCACATGATCCCGCGCGACCGTGCGGAGGGCGCGCACCGCGTCCTGGGCCACAGCGTCATTTCCCAGGGTGCGGATCACGAGCGGCACCAGCAGGGGATCGAGTTTGGGTGCGGCATGAAGGACGCGTCGAACGCGGCCGATGTGGCCGGATAGAAGGTCCGCGATAGCCGCCGCCGGCCCGGGCCGTCCGTCGGCGTCGCTCGACAGTTCAGCCTCCAACCCCGGCGGCACATCGATCAATTCGGGCGGCACCCGCAAGAGGGTGACCGAGGTCAGAATGCTCCCGCCATAGTCGCCCAGATCCATCTCCTTGGCCCGCCGCTGGAGGTTCGCCTCGAGCACACCCAGGTAGAGCTCGTGGAGCCGGAAGGCGACCCAGGCGGCGGCCAGTCCGAGGAGCACAACGGCCGTAAGGATGATCTGACCGGCCAGGTGCGGTGCGGCCAGCAGAATCAATCGCACGCCGCCTGCTCCCAGGACATCGCCGATCCGGTCGAAGCCCACGTCGATGATGGGTCTGGCCGCCCGTTTCTCATGAATCGCCACGGGGGCGTAGAAGAGTTCGTAACCGGCCCGGAACAGCGAGCCTCGCAGGGTCGCTTCGAGGCCCCGGGCCACCACCAGCGTGCCCAGGCCCGGAACGGCCAAGGCGAGCAGGCCGGCCAGCGTAAAGGATAGCGGCAGACACCCGAGCGTCCGCCCCGCGCCGAGCAGACGGAGCGCGTGGCGGCTCAGGTACGTCTGCACGAGGAAAGTCAGCAGACCCACGGCGGCGTGGAACGCGGCGAAGAAACGCAGCAGCGAATCGCCGCTTACGAAGCGC
>CAYRPT010000070.1:0-8852 GCA_964425895.1 uncultured Solibacteraceae bacterium
ATCGCCAGTGATCAAGCGAGCGGGTGCGGTAATGATGAAAGGGAAGCCGAAGACACTCGTCGGGCCGGAACTCAGGCCGGGCGACCCGGCGCCCGGATTCGAGTGCGTGGATATGACCATGCAGCCGGTCACCCTCGCATCGACCGGCCGGCGGATCCGCATCTTCAGCGTTGTTCCTTCTCTCGATACGCCGGTCTGCGACATGCAGACGAAACGCTTCAACGACGAGGCGGCGCGGCTCGAGGGGATTGACATTTTCACGGTGAGCGTCGACCTCCCGTTCGCCCAGCGCCGATATTGCACGACCTTCGGTACCGACAACGTCAAGATGCTTTCCGACCACAAGGACGTTTCGTTCGGCGCCAACTGGGGAACGCTCATCGAAGACCTGCGCATTCTGGCGCGCGCGATTTTTGTCGTGGACGAAGCGAATGTTATCCGTCATGCCGAATATGTGGCCGAAGTCACCGAGCATCCCGACTACGACAGCGCCTTGAACAAGGCCCGGGAACTCGCGGGCATCGAGGGCTCGACGTCCGCCTCCCGGTCCTGAAGTCCTGCCCGGGTTCCGCCGGTCGCGGCGCGATGGCTCCCGCCGTGTGGCGCCGCCGGTATCAGGACCCACATACCATGGCCGTTGAAGACCAGCCCATGTACCAAGCCAGCGGAGATCCGGCCCTCGAAGCGCTCGGCTACAAGCCCCAGTTGCGCCGCATTCTGACGCGAACGGATCTGATTCTCTACGGGCTGGTTATTCTCACGCCCACCGCGCCCTACCCGGTTTTCGGCATCGTGCAACAGCTCTCCCACGGGCACGCGCCGCTTGCTTACCTGGTGGCGATGGCCGGTATGCTGTTCACGGCGGCGAGCTACGGGCGGATGTCCGGCGCGTTTCCCTCGGCCGGTTCCACCTACACCTATACGCAGCGCGGGCTGAATGAATACGTCGGGTTCCTGGCCGGCTGGGCCATGATTCTCGACTACCTGTTGATTCCGCTGCTGAGCGTGGTGTACGCGTCGCTGACGGCGGCGCGGCTGGCGCCCCGGGTGCCGTACTGGATTTGGGTGATCTTGTTCGCCGGCGGCATTACCTGGACCAACCTCCACGGGCTGAAGGTCACCGCGCGGGCCAGCCGCATTCTCATGTGGCTCATGAGCACCTGTGCGGGGCTGTTCATCTTCCTGGCGGTCCGGAAGGTCATGCTGGAGTCCGGCGGCGCAGGTTTGATCCAGCCGCAGCTTGTCTTCGACCCGGAGACCTTCTCGCTGCGCGCGGTGATGCTTGGCGCCGGCATCGCGACCCTTTCCTACATCGGCTTTGACGCCGTCTCAACCTTGGCCGAGGACACGCTACACCCGGAAAAGGACATCTCCCTGGCGACGGTGCTGGTCTGCTTCCTGCAAACCGTCATATGCTTTGCCACGGTGTATTGCGCCGCCCTGGTCTGGCCGGACTACCGCGCGTTTCCGGATCCCGAAACGGCCATCCTCGACATCGGCCACGTCATCGGCGGGAACCTCATGTTCGGCATGATCACCGTGGCGCTGTTGGTGGCGGGGCTGGCCAGCGCCATGACCGGCCAGGCCGGAGCATCGCGCCTGTTGTTCGGCATGGGCCGCGACGGCGTGATTTCCCGCTCTTTCTTCGCCCACATCGACCCGGCTTCCTCAACGCCGACGCGCAATCTCTACCTGATGGGCGCCGTCGCACTCGTCGGCGGTCTGGTAGCGCGCTTCGGGCTGCTGGTGGAACTCCTGAATTTCGGCGCCTTCGTCGGGTTCATTCTGGTGAATCTCAGCGTGATCCGGCACTACTATTTCCGTCTGCGCCGGCGCCGCGGCCTCGACTTCCTCGCCAACATGGTCATGCCGCTCGCGGGGGCGATGGTATGCACCTACATCTGGTTGAGCTTGTCGGCGTCCGCGAAACTCATTGGGTTTGCATGGTTGGCGATCGGGACGGCCTACCTCGCCGGGTTGACGCGAGGATTCCGGAATCGGCCCGTCCGGCTGGAGGTTTCATGACCACCATCGAGCAGGAGGTCACCGCCTACGTCAAGATGAATGCCCACCGGCTGACCGCCCTCGCGGCTGAGCTGATTCGCATTCCGTCGGAGAACACACCGCCCACGGGGAGCGAAGCGCGATGCCAGGCGTTCCTGGCGGACCGGTTGCGGCAGGCCGGAATCGAGCCGGAAATCTATACGCTCGGCGAGACGTCCGGCCTGGAGGCGCACCCTCTCTATTTTCCCGGCCGGGATTACACCGCGCGGCCCAATCTCGGGGCGCGCCGCCGGGGTACGGGTGCGGGACGGTCGCTCCTTCTGTCGGGTCACATCGATACGGTGCCCAAAGGAACGCTGCCGTGGAAGCGCGACCCGTTCGGCGGCGATATCGAAGGGAACCGGCTTTATGGGCGCGGCTCCAACGATATGAAGGCGGGCGTAGCCTCCAATTTGTTCGTGTTCGAGGCGCTGGCTGACCTTGGCGTGCGCCTGCGGGGAGACCTCCTCTTCGAAACCATCGTCGACGAGGAGTTCGGGGGGGGCAACGGCACGCTGGCGGGACGGCTGAAAGGCTACAACGCGGACGCCGCGGTCATCTCCGAGCCCACGTTCCTCCGCGTCTGCCCGGCCCAACGGGGAGGCCGAACCGCCCAGATCACTTTCCGCGCCCCCGGCGGCGTGCTGGTGCAGGGCCGATACCCCGGGGGGGTGGCGGATCAACTGCGATGCTTCCTGAACGCGGTTCCGGAGTTCGCCGCGCAGCGCCGCGCCGGCGTGACATTGCACGAGATGTACCGGGGCAGCGTCGACCCCGTCCCGGTATCGATCACCAAAGTGTTCACGGGGCCGTGGGGCACTTCGGAGCCCATTGGAACACCTGAGGAGTGCCGCGTCGAGTTCTACTGGCAGCTCATGCCGGGAGAGAAGCAGCCGGATGTGGACCGCGAGTTCTTCGAGTGGCTGGGAGCCATGGCGGCGCGCTCGCCGGAGTTGTTCCCCGAACCGCCCACGGTCGAATTCCCCATCCGGTGGCTACCCGGATCGGCGATTCCGCCGCAGTGCCCGCTGGTGACCGAATTGGCCGCCGCCGCCCGCGGCGTGACGGGCGTGGCGCCGGCAGTGGAGGGAATCGAGGGTCCGTGCGACTTGTACATCCTCCAGGAACACTTCGGTATCCCTGCGGTTCTCTGGGGCGCACGGGGCGGTAACACCCATGGCGCGGACGAATACGTGGAGATCGATTCGCTCGTGACGGCGACACAAGTGCTGCTCCTCTTCGTGTGCAACTGGTGCGGTATGGACTAAGCCTGCCGTCCGGAGCGTTCTCACCGCAGGCTTCCGAGAGCTCTCTCCATGGCGGCTTCGAGCTCTTGCCGGCCGAGGGTGGTGTTGATGAAGAGCTCCTGCCGTTCGCCCGCCGAGAGCGCGAGCGCCTTCCAGCCGGTCTGCGTGGCCACGGTTACATGCGCTTGCACCGGTCCCCGGGCGTCGCGAACCTTGCGGATCACGCCGGGAATCACCGAACGGATCTCCGGGTTGCCGGCGAGCAGCCTTTCGAGGAACGGCCGCACGCCGTCGACAATGCGGTGCTCGATCTTCAGCCGGCCCCCGGCTTTGCGCAGTTTCAATGGAGCTGCCAGCCTCCTCTTCCGCGCAGCGGAACGAAGCGGCAGCGCGCGGCGGCGTGGGAGGTGATTTCCCCTTCGGATCTTAGGAAGACGATGAGCTCCTGCTCTTCGAGATCACCCACGGGAATCACCATACGGCCCGGATCTGCGAGTTGGCTCAGAAGCGGTGCGGGCGCAACCGGCGCGGCCGCGGCCACGGAGATCGCGCCGTAGGGAGCGAATGGCTCATAGCCGAGGGAGCCGTCGCCGGTGATCACGACGACCTTGGGGGCCAGCCCGACGGCTTCCAGGTTACGCCGGGCGTCCGCCGCGAGCTCCGGCACGATCTCGAGCGCAATGACCCGCTGAGCAAGGGAGGCGAGTACCGCGGCGTGATAGCCGCAGCCGGCGCCGACTTCGAGAACGGTCTCGGTCCCCCTCAGCGCGAGCGCCTGAACCATGAGCGCCGTGATGTATGGCTGCGAGATCGTTTGGCCGTGGCCGATGGCGATGGGTTCGTCGTCGTAGGCCGCGGCCTCTCGCGCGGGCGGCACAAACAGCTCGCGCGGTATCGCCGCCATGGCCTCCAGCACGCGCTCGTCACGGATTCCCCGGCGCCGGAGCTGGGCCTCCACCATGTGCCAACGCTTGGCCTGCCAAGCTGTCGCCGTTGCGCGCACGTTCATCCACTATTGTCGGCTTTTCCGCGGCGCGGGTGGGCAGGCCGCCGGGAAGGAGCCCCGCACCACAGCGGCGATCGATGCGGCCGTGATGGGCCTTGGCGGCCCGGAGGGCCACCGGAACTCACTTGAAGCGGCGACGATAGACGAAATCCACGCCGAAAGCGCCGTTGGAGTCTCGCAGGGCGAACAAAGACCAGTCCGGATGGAAGTTCCATTCCAGACGCACGATCTGCTGTTGCGCCCGCGTCAGGTTGGTGACGTATGTCAAGGTGATCTCCCGCGAGAGCTGCTGTTCGACGGTCACGTGGGTTTCGGGAGTGTTATCCACGCCGGTGATCTGCGGGTCGATCTTGATCCGGCTCACCCCGAAGAACCGCTCGAGACGGCTGGAAACAGGGGAAGTCAGGGCGTGTCCCACGAAGCTCGATCCGCCGGACGAGAAATAGTTGGTGTCGGCCGGGCTCGAAACGCTGGCGGTGCCGGCGTAGGTGGGAGCGCGGCCCACCGTGAGGAGGGCGATAATCTCCTGGGACTGCATCGGGGGATCGGAGCGATAGGAAAAGTTCAACTTGTTGAGCGGCCCCGAGAAGTTCATCATGACCACGTAGCTGCGCACGCGGGTTTCCAGGTCGACGGCAAGGACCGGCTCGATCTTCGCGGGGTTGAAAAACAGGATCTCCCCCTGAACGATGTTGTACTTGTTGCCGAAGAACTGGATCTCTCCGCGGTTGACTCCGATACGTCCAAGGAGAAGTGGCCGGGCCGCGGTGCCGCGAAGCCTGAGGTCCGCCTCCGCTTCAACGTCGTTGGTGAAGGAAGTCACGAACTCGGCGTTGGACGCGTTGACGATGTTGACATCGAACTGCATCCCGCGCAGAAACGGATTGCTCACCTCGGCCGGCGGGCGGATGCGGGCGGAGTCCTGAAGAAGCCCGCCGATGTCGGACCTGGGGCTAAAGGCCGCGCGGACCACTTGCACCCGTCCCGACAGGAGGCTGCTCGAACTGGTGCCACTGAGGTCGAGCTGGGCATTCACGGTGGTGCTCACGCCCTCGGGGTAACGCACACGGACGCGTTCGGCCCGGCCGCGAATCCGGTAGACCCACTCTTCGGCGCCCAAGCCGATGAAGCCGCTGAGGGTGAATTGGCCGCCGCCGGTCTGAGAGGTGAGATTCTCGAAGGTCGCCCGGTTTCGTCCGAAGACAACGGCGCCGGTGACGTTTTCGAGCCCATTCGGCAGGTTCCGCAGGTTGAACGCGGCGCCGGCGAATTCCAGGCGGCCGTTCACCTGGGGATCGCCCAGCGAGCCGCGAACCGTGGCTTCCACCGTAGAGCGGCCTTCCGCTTCCAGATCCTCTCGAAAGGCGGTCAGCATGCCGAGGTCCACGGAGCCCTTGAGCGTCAAGTTCCAGGGATAGCGGCGCAGGTACGACAGTGTCCCGGACAGCGAGAGGTCGGTGTCGGAGGAAACGAGGCGCGCGGTCTCGATGGTGATCCGCGCCGGTTCGATCCCGAATACGAGGGCGCCGGCATTGCGCAGCGTGAGGTCGCGCCGGGCGGCCAATTCATTCGCCGCGGGGACGAGCTCCAGGCGAGTCACCCTGGCCAGGCCGCGCCATTTCGCCGGCTCGAGCACGGGGCCGGAGAAGGCGACCTCGCCGTCGAAAGCTCCGTCGAGAGGCAGATTGGTCTGCGGTCCGCCGAACAACCCCATGTCCTGAAGCGCCTTGAACGTTAGATCGCGGAACGAGACCTCGCCCAGACCGAAGGACTCACGTTCCAGGCTCCACTGGGCATTGGCTCGCAGGCGCGCCTGCTCGATCGCCGACTCGGCGTCGACCAGAAGAATCCGGCGCTCGGTTCTGGCTCCAATTCGCGCGCTGCCGAGAACGCGCCTATTGATCGAGAACCCGGTGACCTTGGCTTCCCCGGCCAGTGACGACAACCGCGGCTCACCGGCGGCGAGCCGCAGGGAGCCGGTGAAACTCCCCTCGATCGCTCCGTCCAAGCCTTCACGAAATGCCCGCACAACCTTCCATTGCCGGAGACGGAAACGGGTGGCGGATATCTCAAACGACATCTCCCCGGTTTTCCAGTCGTCCGGATCCGAGCGGTAATCGCCGGTCAGGCGGAGCTCGCCGCCCCCGGCTCGCAAGCGGCCTCCTTCCACCTTCACCGTTCCGCCGCCATAGCGCACGTTCGCCTCGATCTCATCGAGTTTTTCTTCGTAGACGAGGAGTCCGCTCCCGCGGAGCCTCGCAGTGAGCAACGGCGCGTCCACGGTGCCGCCGACGCGGGTGTCGAAGCTCACGGAGCCCGCCAGCGGGAGTTCCTTGCCCGCCGTGCGCAGGATCTGCTCGATCGAACCATCCTCCATCCGAAGAAACCCGCTCAGAGGCCCCGAACGCGCGAGCTTCCATTCTTCGAAGGGGATTTCGATCTCCCCGAGTATTTTCGTCGCGGACTGCCGGAGCGTAAGGCGGCGCAGGCGCAGGCGGCTCCGGCTCACATCGAAGTCGGCCGCTCCTTCCTCGACGCGAAGGCCCTCGTAGAGGAGAGGTCCGGCCGCAACGTGTCCGGCAACCTCCACCTGGCCGAGAACATTCGAGACAAGCCCGCCGAATTGCAGGACGCCGCGATCGAGCTGGAGGGGAAACGGGTCGGGAGGAGACGCACCGAAGACCCTGAAGCCGGGAAACAGCTCCGCGAGATTCTCGCTGAAGAGACCGACACGAAGCCCCTGGCGCAGAGATCCGGACACGTCCGCGCGCGTAGACCCTGTCTGAACATGGGAGGTGTTGAACACGACGTCACGGGCGCCCGTGTCGAAAGAGGCGTTCACGACGCCCTCGAGCGGAATACCATCCGGGGCGGGGATGAGCGTGAGCTGTCCCTGGCCTCCGACCGCGCCGCCGAAACGGCCGGCCACCTCCACGGCTCCGGCCACCGTGGCGTTCCACGGGAAATCCTTGACATTCACCCGCGGCAGAACGCGGCACAAGGTCAGGGAGTCGAGCGTGCCTGAAGCCGCGAACTCGCGAAACCCTCGAATGGTGGCCGAGCCGCGGAACGTTCCATCGAGCACGGAGGCGCGGAGCTGTTCGACGGCGATCTCTTCGCGGTTGGCCCGGACCAGACCCGCGCCGCGGATGCCGGTGAACGACACCCGGCTGGTCCGCACCGCCAGCCCCTCCGCCGAGGTTTCGCCCTCGAGCTGGAACGGCCGGCCCCCATCCCAGGTGAGCGAGCCCGCGAACCGCGCGGTCCCGGCAGGTTCGATCGGAAGCCCGAGCGGACGCACAACATCCTTCATGCCGATTTCGGAGCGGATCCGCAACCGGGCGCCGCGCTCCCCAGACAACCGGACCTCGCCTTCGACCTCGGCCGACGACGCCGGTGTCTTGAAGCGGCCGGACGAGATGACCAGCCGTTCCTTTTCCAGAAGCATGGCCAACTCGGCGTCGAATTCGACCGGAACCGCTTGCGGGGCCCGGACGATCAACTGCCGCCAGGCGACCTCCAACCCGTAGCCCGGTATGCCGGGCCGATAGTAGGCGCGGGTCTTGAGGTCCTTTCCGCTGAAGTCGAACCGGCCGGTCTCGTGCCCGTACCGCCATTGGCCGTCGTGAAGGACGAACTCTCCGACGGCGAGGCTGATGATGGCGCCGACGGTGTCCCGTCCGCCGGCGCGGGAGGGCCGCGGACGCGGAACATTCGTCGAGCCATCCTCATTCCGCACGATGGTCACGGCCGGACGCACGATCTCGATACGTTCGATGTCCACGTCCTTGCGGGCGATCGATACAAGCTTGAGCCCGACCGTGATCCGATCGGCTCGAAGGAAGGGGCCCTCGCCCGGTTTTTCGGAGCCGTGCAGCGCGAGGCCGGCGACTTCGGCCGTTAGCCGGCGCCAATGAAAGCGGAAGGATCCGATCTCCGCCCGGCCGCCGGTAGCCCTCTCCATTTCGGAAATGATGCGCTCTCGTACCTTGCCGGCGAACCAGCCGGATTGGAGGACAAGAACTCCGGCGGCGGCCACGGTGAGCAACGCCAGCGGCGTGAGCGCGGCCAACCAGAGCTTCCACCGCTTCATTGGAAGACCTCCTCACGATAGTCGATGGCGGCCTGGTTCGCGGCCTGCTCCAGCCAGGCATCCAAGGCCTGATCCACGGCTTCTTCGATGACGAGCTCCTCGACGTCGATGCGGACCTCCTCGAGCGGAGGGGCGGGTTGTCCGTTCCGTTTCGCCCAGTCCGGCGCGAAGCGATCCCGATAGTAGGCCTCGACCTCTTCGTCGGTCGTCGAAATGGCCGGTTGGAACCGGTAACGAATGAAACGCAGGACGGTCAACTGGATCCGCACGCTGTTCCGGAGATCCCGCTCGGCAACGCCATACTCGGCGAGGGCCTTCTGGTAAGAGCCGGCCTCGGGAAACCTCTCCTCGATAATGCCCCGGAGGGTCTTGTCAACGTCCGCTTCATCCGGCGCCGGATAGCGGCTGATCTCCATTTCACGCCGCACGAGGTGTTGTTCCACCAGGCGGCGGGCGGCGGTGC
>CAYRPT010000070.1:8862-10803 GCA_964425895.1 uncultured Solibacteraceae bacterium
TCGTTTCCGGGTTGACGGCGGGTGGCTCGCCATTCAGGAAGGCCGCGATGCGGAGGTGCTTCACCAGGTCGCTCTCGGTGATAACCATGCGTTCTATGGTGACGGCGATGCGGTCGACGATCTCGGCGTGGGCCCCGGCGCAGCCAACTAGCAGGAGCGGAATCCACCATGGCCGCCGGTTCCAGGCGCCTGTCCGGGGTCCAGGTTGCAGTGGAACACGCATCAGAATGTCTGCCCGATCGAGAAGAAGAACTGAAACCGGCGGATCCGTTGATCCACCTTGCGGCCTCCGCCCGCGATGAGTTCCTCGAGCGATCCTTCGAACCCGAAGAACCGCGGCGAATTGGGGCTGAAAGCTAAGTCAAGCCGGATGGGTCCGATGGGCGTGCGGTAACGGATGCCGAATCCAAACGAGTGGACCATGTAATCGAAATCCTGGTTATCGCGCTGGCCGAACCGGAACGATACATCGCGGAAGGTGGAGTACACGTTGCCGGCATCGTGAAAGAGCACGCCGCCGACGGTATCACCGATCAAGGGGAAGCGCAGCTCGAGGTTGTGAATCAGGAGGGCCTGGCCGCCGAGGGGGAAGCCGGTTTCGAGATCGCGCGGCCCGGCCTGGTTCTCAGGAAACGCGCGATGCGAGGAGGCGCCGCCGCTGAAAATCCGCTCGGGGAGCGGAATCGGGCGGGCCAGCTTGTCTTCGGCGGTGTTGCCCAGCCAACCGACAGCGAGAGACCGCGCCAGGACCAGGTCCCTCCCCACCCGGTGATAGCTGGAGTTGCGCCCGATCAGGCGAAGGTACTTCGTTTCCGAGCCGAGGTACCCGTTGGCGACACCTGTTTCCAGGGCGTTGTAGAAGCCTTGCGTGGAATCGAGGGGGTCGTCCCGCCGATCCTGGATGAAGTCGACCGCGAAGAGGCCCACGCGCACCGGCTGAGCGAAGACAGGGATCAACTCCGGATCGGAGAGCTTGATGTTGCTGGTATCCACGCGCCGGTAGGTGAAGCGATACCGGAGCGAGTTGGCGCGCGAAAGGCGCTGGCCGAACTGAAAAGAGCCCTCGATCCGTTCGCTGTCAAAGGTGTTCACGTCGCGGGAGAAGTCGTATAACCCGGAGACGTTAATGCTGTAGTTGGCGTTGCCTTTGAATTGCGGCGCCAGGTAATTGAGGACCGCCCGGCGGCGGATTTCGGACAGACTGGTCTGGAGACTGGCGGTGTGGCCGACACCGAACATGTTGGCGCGGGAGATCCCCAGAGAAACCCGAGGGCTGAAACCGGACGTCCCCGCCGGGTTGTCGAGGTCGGTAAAGCCGCCCGATCCGAGGCTGCCTATCTGGGCGCCGAGGCCGGCATTGACGGAGTACCGGCGGGCTTCTTCGAACCGGTGAATCAGATACTTGTGGCTCTCGTTTCCGGCCGGGTTCTGGATGGCCTGCTCCACGCGGGCAAAGATGCCGAGGTCATAGAGGCGCCGCTGGGTCTCCACCATCTGGCTTTGGGATAAGGGGTCCCCGGGTTCCAGGAGCACCCGGCTGTAGACGAGGCTCGATCGCGTGTCCTCGAGGCCGCTAATGAGTGACGCACGCACATAGCGGCGTTCGCCCTCCTGGACCGTCATACGAAGGCGGACCCGGTGGGCGCCGGGATCCTCGTCGGCCTCCCACGCGAAAGCCGCGTTGAAGTGGCCGCTATTGTAGTAATGGGAGAGGATGGCATCGCGATCTCGGGCGACGTTGGCCTCGCTGTAGGGTTGTCCCGGAATTGAGCTGATCAAAGGCCGGACCATCTCCTTGTTCTCGTCGCTCAATCCCAACAGCTCGAGATCGGAGATGAACCACTGGGGCCCCTCGCGGATGTCGAGAAGCATCGCGAACTCGCGCGACTCCTTGGATCGGGTCTCGAAACGCAGCGTGACCTCGATGTCGCGAAAGCCGTT
>CAYRPT010000071.1:0-243 GCA_964425895.1 uncultured Solibacteraceae bacterium
ATGCCCCACCTGGCGGCGCGGTCGATGATGGCGAATGTCTCCGGAAGCAACTGCTTCACGGCGGCCAGGTCGCTCGCTTGAAGGGCGCGGTGCATCTTTCGAATCGTGTGGCGGAGGCGCGTCTTACGCGCGCGATTCACAACCGTCTTGCGTTCTATCTGACGCGCCCGCTTGAGCGCGGAATAATGGTTCGCCATCGATAAGAGATTCCTTCGTCCTGGGACGCTTTCTCTCAGAATAGCG
>CAYRPT010000071.1:253-10796 GCA_964425895.1 uncultured Solibacteraceae bacterium
GTCCGATCCCGGCTCGGGGATGATTCACGCGGCGGTGTGCCGGCGAAGCGAACGCCGGCTCGCTCAGCTCGCCTCTTGGCCCAGTTCACAAGACGGCGCACCGGTGGGAAGTAATCGCCCAAGATAAGGAGACCGGGGATGATGAAGACCCATCCTGGCATGATGGGCAGAATCAAGCCGAGGACGCCGACGGCCAACAGGATGATGCCCGAAACCAATCGAAACGCTTTCCGAAAAGCCACCTCCGCCATCAGTGTATCCAGTGTATCAGCCGGCTCACCGGAGCCCACCCCATGCCTCGGCCGGGGTGCGGCCAGGGTCGCCGCCCGTCAGGGGGCTGCCCCGAAGAAAGGAATCTCATGGCTCCTGATGGGCGCCTCCCCGACAACCGGCTCTATCGGCAAGTGACAGAAAGAAGTAGTATTAACGACCACTAGGTACCAGGACCTAACTAGGACGTTCACCCTAGATTTCCTATTGACCAAACCGCAACCGATGGCTAGATTGAGATGAATATGACGGCCATCGACCAGCGCAAGAGCAAGCGATTCGAGATGCGGCTCCCGCTCCAGCTCATCCGGCACGGAGCGGAGGCGATCGATAGCCCGGGCGAAACGATGAACGTGAGTTCGGGTGGGATCCTTTTCAAGTCCGCCGTGGAATTGGAGGTTGGCGCTCCCATCGAGTATGTGATCACGCTGGAGCGGGGCGAAAACGGAGACGCCCCGGTGCAGATTCACTGCGTCGGGAAGATCGTTCGCCGCCACCGGAGCCCGGGCGATTTGGCCGAGGTGCGGAGCAGCGGAGTAGCGATGGCCGCCACGCTCGAGCGCTACGAGTTTGTGAGGGCCAGGTAGCGCTGGGGCCCGCAGCCACCCTCCGGTTTGTTCCCCTCAGATTCTTTCGCTTCGGGACGTCAGGCGGATAGCCCCTGGCTTGCCGCCGCCGCGCCGAGGCTCCGCAGCTTGGCGGCGAACGTAGTGCGCTTCAGGCGGAGCATCTCGGCCGCCTGCTTCTTGTTGCCACCCGTCTTGCACATTGCCTGTTCGAGGATGGCGCGCTCGATGCGGCCGACGGTTTCATCGTAGTCCAGCCCCTCGTCGGGGACGGCGATGAACGGGGCGCGCGCGGGAGCGGGCCGGGAGACCGACGGTGAGGCAAGAGGAAAGTCTCCCGGGTAAAGAGTTCTCCGTTCGCCGCTGAGGGCGATGGCCATCTCTACGGCGTTCTCCAACTGCCGGATGTTGCCCGGCCACGAGTAGCGCTGTAAACGCTCGAGGGTTTCCGGCGCGGCATGGCGCAAGGGCAGTTCCTCGATCCGGCAGATCTTTTCGATGAAGTGATGTACGAGAAGCGGGATGTCGCGAAGCCGTTCGCGCAAGGGCGGCAATGACAGCGGGACGACGTTGAGCCGGTAGTATAGGTCCTCCCGGAACTTCCCTTCCGCCACGCGGTTAGCGAGGTTCGAGTTGGTCGCGGCCAGCACTCGGACATCCACCCGCACCGTTTCGGAGCTGCCCAACCGCTGGAACTCCCGCTCCTGGAGCACCCGCAGGAGCTTGGCCTGCAAATCAAGGGGCATTTCGCCGATCTCGTCGAGGAGTATCGTGCCGAGGTGGGCCTGTTCAAACCGGCCCGTCCGGTGCTGGAAGGCCCCGGTGAAGGCCCCCTTGACGTGGCCGAAAAGCTCGGCTTCGAGCAACTGCTCGGGGAGGGCGCTGCAGTTGACGGCCACCAGGGGCCGGTGCGAGCGGCTGCCGGCCAGGTGAATGGCCCGCGCGGCCACTTCTTTCCCGGTACCGGTCTCGCCGGTGATGAGGACGGTGCTTCGGCGCGGACCGATCAACCGGATCACCTCGAAAACGCTTTCCATGGCCCGGCTTTGACCCACCAGAAGCCGCCGCCATGGCTCACGCACCGAGTCCATAGCGGTCTCCGCGTCGAGCCGGACGCGACGCGATGAGGCGGCGGCGCGCAGAACATCGGCGATCTGACTGGGCGGCGTGGCCGGGGAGACCACCTGGAACGCACCGAGATGGGCCAAAGAGGCGGCGTCGGTAAGCGTAGCCTCCCCGTCGAGAATCACTACGGGGAGCCGGGAATCCAGTCGCTGGATCTCTTCAATGCATTCCCGCGGCTGCCAGTCGGGCATGGGAAAAGCGGCCAATACCACGTCGTAGAGGAAACCTTCCAGGCGCGCGAGGGCCTCCGCGGCTGTCCCGGCCGTTTCCGGGGCAAACGGGGGAGAGCCGTTCTCCATCCCGGTGACGACAGCGGCCGGGTTTTCCTGAGCAATGATGAGGAGCCGGATCGGCATAGGCAAAACTGACGCGGCGGCCGGATTCACTGTTTCTTCTCCCCGCCACCACCCATCCATCGGACGGCGAGGTGAAAGCTTTACGCCTATTTGTACGTATTCCCCGACCTTAGGCTGCCCTATACTAGGAGGATGGGCCGGATGATCCGTGGCGTCCTTCTTGCCTCATGGCTGTTCTTCGCAGGCTGCTCATCCCAGACGATCAGCACGATCGTAGCCCCCTCGGTCGAGACCCTCAGCGCCGACGAGCTCCGGCGGATGGTGACGTCGGAAGACGGCTACGTATTCGTGGATGTGCGGACATCCGAGGAAATCGAGACAGACGGCACGGTGCCAGGGTTTCTGCACATACCGATCGGCGAGTTTGACGAGCGATACGCCGAAATCCCTCGAGACAAGAAAGTGATTGTGGCCTGTGCCCGCGGCGCCCGCGCCGGCCGCGGCGCCGCCATCCTGAAGAAGCACGGGTACCAGAATGTGTACTCGACCGGGATGGCCGAATACATGTCCAAGGGCTACGACCTGGTCTACCCCAAGCTCCCGCGTTGAACGCCCGCTTCCGGGGAGCTTCCCGGACCCCGGGGGGCGCCGGATCCACTCTCCCCCAAAGTCTCCCGGCGATGGTTCGACATCCCGGATAGTAGGATGGGAGCGTCCCCATGCGGAACATCATTGTCGGAACTGCGGGGCACATCGATCACGGCAAGACAGCGCTGGTGAAGGCTCTGACCGGCGAGGATACCGACCGACTCGCGGAGGAGAAGCGGCGCGGCATCTCGATCGATCTGGGTTTCGCCCACCTGGACTTGGGGCCGGATCTCCGGCTGGGGTTCGTCGACGTGCCGGGGCACGAGCGGTTCGTCAAGAACATGCTGGCCGGCGCGGGTGGAATCGACGCGGTGCTCCTCGTGGTGTCGGCGGAGGAATCGATCAAGCCCCAGACCCGCGAGCACTTCGATATCTGCCGGCTCCTGGGCATTGAGCGGGGATTGATCGCTCTCACGAAGGTGGATCTGGCGGAGCCGGAGATGGTGGACCTGGTCCGGCTTGAAGTAGAGGAGTTCGTCCAGGGATCATTTCTCGAAGGATCTCCGATCGTTGGCGTCAGTGCCCGAACCGGTGAGGGGCTCGGTGATCTTCGCGCGGCTCTGCAAGCCACGGCGGAAACCGTACGGGAAAAGGACTCCGGACGTCATCTGCGGTTGCCGGTGGATCGTTCGTTCGTGATGAGGGGCTTCGGGCGGGTGATTACCGGGACACTCTACTCGGGCGAGGTGAGGGTGGAGGAGGATCTCGAAGTGCACCCCCTGGGCGTAACGGTGCGGGTGCGCGGGATTCAGGTTCACGGCGCAGCGGTGGACAGGGCGGTGGCGGGCCAGCGCACGGCACTTAACCTCGCCGGGCCCGCGGCGGACCGCGTCGAGCGAGGCATGACGCTGACCCACCCGGCCCGGTTCCACCCCTCGGGGACGGTGGAGGGCCGATTCACTTCACTCGCATCGGCGAACCCGCTGCGCCACCGTGCCCCGATCCACCTGCATGCCGGTTCATCGGAAGTGATTGCAGAGGTGCGGCTACTGGAGCCGGCCGAGGAGATCCGGCCCGGCGGGAGCGGCTGGGTGCGGCTGCTTCTGCACCAACCGCTGCTCATACTGCCAGGCGACCGATTCATCGCGCGGATGTTCTCCCCGGTTACGACCATCGGGGGCGGAACCGTGCTGGAGATCGCCCCGCCGGCCCGCACCCGGCGGGCTCAGGCCGCGCGAAGGCTGGAATCCATAGAACGGGGGTCTCGGACTGACTGGGTCGTGCTGCTGGTCAAAGAAACTGAATATGGGATGGGAGTCAGTGCGTTGGTGAGGCGGACCGGTCTTTTGCCGGAGGAGATCCGAGCCTCGGCACGGGACGAGCGCCTCCTCTTCTTCGAGGATCTGGCGCCGTGGATTGCGCACCGGGATTCGTTTCGGGAGCACGCGAGGCGGCTGCGCAATGCTCTTCAGTCCTACCACGACGCCTATCCGCTGAAACCCGGGATGCCGAAGGAGGAGCTTCGCACCCGTGAGCTTGCGGCCGCGCCGGCCTTCTACATGGATGCTCTCCTCCAGGGGACGCCCGAGTTGGTGGCCGACGGCGAGGTGATACGTCTGGCGGCGCACCGCGTGAGCCTCCGGGCGGAGGAGGAAACGGCCATCCGGGAAATGGAAGAGGCCTTCCGGGGCGCCGGCCTGGCCGTGCCCGCGACGGCGGAGGTACTCGCTCGATGCGGCGTCGACCCCCGGCGGGCGAAGAACCTGCTCGATGTGCTTCTCCGGCGGGGTAACCTGGTGAAAGTAAACGATGAGCTGGTCTACCACCAGGTGGCGATCGAGGAACTGCGGCGCCTGCTCGCGCGCCATCGGGGGGAGCGGTTCAAGGTGGGGCAGTTCAAGGATTGGACCGGCGTCTCGCGGAAGTACGCGATCCCGCTGCTGGAGTTTCTGGACCGGCAACGCGTCACTCGGCGCGACGGTGACGACCGGATTGTGCTCTGAGCGCTAACCGCGCGCCTCGGCGCCTCCGGCGCAGAGGCCGCACGTCATTGATAGAAGGGAACATTCACCAATGTTCCCGGGAGAGGCGCTCGCCCGGAGGTCGTTAGCAACCGCGTTCGTAAAGGGCCATGAAAAGGGCCAGCCTGGCGGCTGGCGTCAGGCCGGGTAGCGATTCTACCAGCTTTCGATTTCTCTCGAGAGCCTCTTCTACCGTAAGCCCGTCGACGGGCTGAACCAGGGACAGCGTCCACAGTTCTTTTGCTGCATCGGAAGGAGCCGTGGAGCTGGTTTCGGTGACTGGCATAGCCTCCCTTTCTGTTACGACATCTTCATACCAGATCGGCCCGGAGCCGCCCTCGCTTTAACCAAAACGGAGATCATCACGACGCACTTCGTTAATTCTAGCCCGGCAAATCTGAGAATTTCCTTCTCAGATTTGCCGGGCCAGGAGCGATCAGCGTTCGGCGATCAGCCGTCTCGCCCGTAGTCTAGTCTAGTGGCTACGGGTGGGCCGCCTTCTCGCCCCAAAGTGACCCTACAGAACCCGGTACACAGTTCTCGTGCAGAAAGTTGTTGCAATTTTTTCAAGCTCTACCCTATACTGAAGTGGTCAGACATGGCCGATCATGGTCGTGTGTAGATGAAAGTGGGCGAAATGTCCGAAGACGAGGTCCAATCCGGCGAAATCCTCGACCTCGGCAGCATTGTCAAGGGCAGCGCGGACGAGAAGGGGCGCCTGAAGATCCCGGGCGTCTTCAAGGAGTATCTGCTGTCTTCCAGTGATTCGCTTTTCTTCATAACCACCTTCGACAAGAAGACGATTCGCATCTATCCGCGGTCGGAGTGGCAGCGGAGCATGACCATCCTCGACGGCTCCACGGAGCCGGAGGCTCGCCGGGTGCTGTTTGTCGCCAAGGTTCATGGTAGTGCAACGACCATCGACAAGCAAGGCCGCATTCTGATGTCGCCGGAGCTGCGGAAGAAGCTCGAAATCGCCTCTGAACCGGTTTATTTCGAGAAGGTTATGGACCACGTCGAGGTGTACAGCAAGAAGATCTTCGATGAGCGTCTGGCCGAGGCGGAGATGAGCTTGGAGGCTGACAACCTGCGCGTGAAGCAGCTAGGGGTTCGGTGATGAAGTATGCCCCACGTTCCGGTCATGCTCGAGGAGGCGTTGGGGTATCTTGCGGTTCGTCCGGACGGCTTCTACATCGACGCCACCAGCGGGTTGGGGGGCCACACCGAGGGGATCGCCCGTTTGCTCACCACCGGCAAGGTGTTGGCCAACGATCGCGACGCCGAATCGATTTCGCGGGCGCGCCGGCGGTTGGAGCCTTGGGAGGATCGCATCCTGTTTCATCACGGGCGGTTTTCCGAACTCCCCGGAGCGCTTGCATCGCTCGGCCTCAGGCCCGCGGATGGCCTGTTGGCCGACCTGGGTCCCAGTTACTACCAACTGACGGACCCGCAACGCGGATTCTCGTTCCAAGCCGACGCGCCGCTGGACATGCGAATGGATCGCACCGCCGGCGCGCCGGCGGCGGACCTGATCAATCACGTCGCCGAGAGAGAGCTGGCGGACATTTTTCTCTTCTTTGGCGAGGAAAGGAGGGCGCGGAAACTAGCCAGAGCAGTCGTGAGGGCGAGGCCGATTCGAAGTACCCGTCATCTGGCGGAAGTGATCGAGTCGGTCACGCCCTCCAGTCGAACCCGGCTGCACCCGGCAACCAAGGTTTTCATGGCTCTCCGGATCGTGGTCAACCAGGAATTCGAGGAGTTGGACGCGCTGTTGGAAGCTCTGCCCCGCCTGGTGGCGCGCGGGGGGAGAGCGGTGTTCCTGACGTTTCATTCGACCGAAGACCGCAAGGTCAAGCAGAAGTTCCGGGCGTTGGGGCAGGAAGGTGTGGCGTCCGTCCTTACCAAGCGGGTCGTCCGGCCGGCCGGGGAGGAAATACACCGGAACCCGCCGTCGCGAAGCGCCAAGCTGCGGGCGCTGGAGATGGTCGCGCCGGACCGGGACAGCGCGGCGCGTGGTTAGCCGGCCGAATCGGGTTTTGGGGGGATGTTGCTGAGCGGCGTTGCCGGGCCGGGGGTCCGGCGCCGGAATGAGGAGTGGAGATGGCGACATTGGCAACTCTGATTGATTGGATCACGTCCACCGCAAAGGCCGAGGAGGCCGCGGCGGCGGGCGTTCGTCTGGCGGAGGAAGGCGAATTCGAGTTGCGGCCGCTTCCCAATGAGGATATCTACCTGTGGGTGCGGGACGTAGACAACTCGCGGGTGATCCCAAAGACCGACCCGCAGTCGACGCGGGCCGCGGTCCGGTTCATCGGAAGCGCCTGTCTGGCGGCGCTTCTGCTGGCCGGGGTGCTGGTTCCCGTCGGCTCCAATATTCTCGCCGGATATCAGCTTCACGAACTGAAGAAAGAGCGGGAGTTCCTGGCGCGGGAGGCGGCGGAGCTGGAACTCAAGGAGGCCGAGCTGCTCAACCCGGCCCGGCTCGCCACGCTAGCCGAGTACCAGCAGCTTGTGGATCCCGCGCCGGAGACGGCGGTGCCGTTGGCGCCCCGGAATGACGCGGCGCTGGCGCTGAACCGCCGTTAGCCGCATGCCGGATCGGCGGGGGTGGCATTGGACCCGAACCTGGAGTTTCAAGGCGCTCGACGGCTGCGCTGGCTGGCCCGGCTGGCGGTTGTGTGGGCGCTGGTGATTTTTGTCCGGCTGATTCAACTTCAGGTCATCGATCACCGTCGACTCCTCGATTACGGTCACCGGCAAGCCCACGACACCGTGGAGATCCCGGCTCTCCGCGGCCGGATCCTCGATCGGGGCGGCCAGACGCTGGCCATCAGCGTGGCGGCCGACACCATCGTGGTGAATCCCCGAATCGCTCCCGATCTCTCGCTGGCGCGCGACATTTTCGTGCCGATCCTCGGACTCGACCCCGAGGAGCTCCGGGGCCGCATGGACTGGGCGGTGCGCCACAATCGCGGATATCTCCCGATCAAACAGAAAGTCACGCCCGAGGAGTCGCGGAAGATCCGCAGCCTCAATCTCGACTGGGTGGAGCTGCACCGGGACAGCCGGCGGCGCTATCCCAAGGGCGCCCTGGCGGCGAACCTGATCGGGAGCGTGAACTTCCGCGGACAGGGCAATGCCGGGTTGGAGCTGAGCCTTAACCGGGAGCTGACCGGCGCCTCCGGCGTAGCCAGGATCCTTCGCGATGCCCGGGGACGAGCGATTCAGACCGAGATTTTGCAGGAGCCGGCGCCGGGAGCCGATATCGGGATCTCGATTGACGAACGAATTCAGTTTGCCGCCGACAAGGCTTTGGCCCAGGCGGTCCGCGAGTGGAACTGCGAAACCGGCAGTCTGGTGGCAATGGATCCGCACACGGGCGACATTCTCGCGATGTCGAGCTATCCGACCTTTGAGCCCGAGAGCGGCGTCAAGACCATCCAGGATCTTGCGGCGAGGGTCAATCTCGCGATCTCGACACCGTTCGAGCCGGGGTCGGTATTCAAGATCATCACCTTGTCGGCCGCCCTCGAGACCACCGATCTGCGGCCCGAGTCGATGATTGCCTGCGGACCGGGTGTCCTGTCCCTGTACGGCCGGCGGATAACCGACATCCACGCCTACGGGACCATTCCGCTCGAGAAAGTGCTGTGGAAGTCCTCGAACATCGGCGCGATCCAGGCGGCGCTGCGGGTGGGAGACCGGCGTCTTCTGGACTACGTCCGGCGCTTCGGATTCGGCGAGAAGACGGGGATCGCGCTGCCGGCGGAGTCGGCGGGCCGGGTGCGGCGTCTGAAGGAGTGGGGCCGGACGTCGATCGGCTCGGTAGCGATGGGACACGAGATCAGCGCCACGTCGCTCCAATTGGCGCGAGCGGCCTCGGTGATCGCGAACGGCGGCCTGCTGGTGCGGCCCCGCGTGGTTCTCTGGAGCCGGCGGCCGGGTGCGGCGCGGGCCGACATGCCGATCGAGCCGGGGGCGCGGGTTTTGCGGCCGGAGACCGCCATCACCATGCGCCGCATGATGGAGGGCGTCGTGCTTCAGGGTACGGGAACCCGTGCCCGGCTGAACGGCTACAGCGCCGGCGGGAAAACCGGCTCGGCGCAGATCTTCGATTTCGAGACCCGGCGGTACTCGCACCGCTACAACTCATCCTTCGTGGGGTTCGCACCGGTGACGGATCCGCGCATCGTCGTGGCGGTCACCTTGAACGGAGCTTCGCGCTACGGCGGCGTCGTCTCGGCCCCCGTATTCCGGACTGTCGCTCAGACAGCGCTGCGGATCCTGGGAGTCGTTCCGGATGTCGTGGATCCGCGGGCGCTTCCCGATGCCGCGGCCGAAGAATTCGCCGATTTGGCCGTAGCCGGGCTCGGTGACGGGCCGGCTTCCCCGGTGTCCGGCCCGGGATTTGAGACCGCGCGTCTCGAGGCGGGTGACGGCGACACGCCGGCGGATGGTGAGGCGTCTTCCCCGTACTTGTTCGGCCCGCGCGTGCCAAGCCTCCAGGGAAAGACGTTGCGGGCGGTGCTTGAGGAAACCTCGCGCATGGGAATGCTGGTCGAATATGTGGGCTCAGGCGTCGCGCGGGCGCAGTACCCCGCGGCCGGGGCGGTATTGCCCGTGGGGCAGAAGGTGCTGGTGGAGTTTGCGCGCTAGCAGCCCGTGGCAGAAGCCGGTACCGGCTTGTCAGAATGCCTGTAAGCTCTTGATTTGCCGTTCGGTCGGATCGGCTTCGAGACTTCTACCACGGGGTCCTAGGGCCGGCCGGACAGGGAGCGGAGTCCGGTCCTCGCTCCCGGGGCCAAGGCGCGGGGTGAAAGGCTTGGTGGAATGCCGTTGACGGTGGCACAGGTTCTGGACGGCGTCCCTCTCGTTGGACTTCTTCCCGGCGAGCTGGCCGGCGCTGTCGTTTCCGGCCTCGAATACGATTCCCGGAGAGTCGGGCCGGGCCACCTGTTCTTTGCGTTTCTCGGTCACCGGCAGGACGGCCGGCGCTACGCCCCGCAGGCGCGGGAGCGCGGCGCGCTGGCGGTGGCGTGCGACGCTCCACAGCCGGATTTCGATTCCGGCCCGTGGATCCGCGTCGCCGACGTCCGCCGGGCGCTGGCCCTGGCCGCGCGCCGCTTCTTTCGGCCCGCCGTCGAAGCCGTGTCGCTCACCGGCATCACGGGGACTAACGGAAAAACCACCACGGCGTATCTGATGGATTCCGTGCTGCGCGCAAGCGGCCGGACCACGGCTCTCGTCGGGACCATCGAGTACCAGATCGCCGGCCGCGCGAGACCGGCCGGCAACACGACCCCGGAGTCGCTCGATCTGTACCGGATTTTCGACGAGTTGCGCCGGCAGGGCGGTTCACACGCCACGATGGAGGTCTCCTCCCATGCGCTGGCGCAGGGGCGCGTGGCCGGCTTACCCTTCCACACGGCCGTCTTCACCAACCTCAGCCGCGATCACCTGGACTATCACAGCACTCTCGAAAGCTACTTCGCCGCCAAGTGCGAGCTGTTCCGTGGCGAGGAGCTCCCGGCGCCCGGGTGGGCGGTCCTCAACCGGGACGACGCCTGGGCGGCGCGAATCCCGGTGGCGCCGGGCGTCGAGACCCTCTGGTACGGGCTTGAAGAAGGCGCCGGCGTGCGCGCTACGGAAATCCGGAGCGGTTTCGACGGGCTCCGCT
>CAYRPT010000072.1:0-10773 GCA_964425895.1 uncultured Solibacteraceae bacterium
TCTTCTTCGAGCAAACCCTCTTGATGGAAGTCATGGCCGGGGCGCTCGGTTTGGTGGCCGCCAGGAATCGCCAGTTGTTGATTGACCGGCTGATCAGTACATCGCGGAAGGCCGTTCTCTATCGCGCCGAGGCGCAGCAGGCTCGCGACCAGGAGCGGGAGCGCATCGCGGCGGACTTCCACGACGGGCCTCAGCAGTCCTTCATCAGCCTCCAGATGCGGCTCGAGGTCATCCGGCGGCTCCTCGAGCGGGATCCAGCCAAGGCGGCTGAGGAGCTCGCGCAACTTCAGGAGCTCACCCGCCAGCAGGTGGCGGAGGTCCGGGCCTTTGTGCGCAGCATGCGGCCGGCAGCGATCGAGGGCGCCAGCCTGCCGGCGTCCATCGGGAGGCTGGTGCACGATTTCGAGAAAGAGACCGGCATTGCCACCAGCTTCCACACGTCCGAATGCGAGGTGGAAAACTCGGAGCTGGCCGGCGAGCTGTTTCACATCGTGCGGGAGGCCCTCCACAACACGCAGAAGCACGCCGGCGCCTCCCGTGTTCATGTCGATCTGGTGCGCACGAACGGCGCGGTCCGGATCGCCGTCGAAGACAACGGTTCAGGCTTTGCGTTCGCAGGCCGCTTCGACCTTGACGAGCTGGACGCGCTCTACCTTGGACCGGTCAGCATCAAGCGCCGCGTGCGCAGCCTGAGCGGCGGCCTCCTGCTCAATTCCCAACCGGGACGCGGTTCCCTGATGGAGGTTCGCATCCCGATCCCATGAGCCCGGTTGCCGCGCCGCGCTGGTGGCCCGCCGGCGCCGCTCTCTTCGTTCTTCTCCAGTCGTGTGGTTCCTATGGCGATTTCACGCTCCCGCCGCTGAGGCCATCGGGCGAACGTCCGCGGGTGGTTTGGGAGGTGCGGCCGGATCCAGTGCTTCGCCGCGGCGATTCCGGCGAATGGGATTCCGCCGACGCGCTCAACCCGAGCGTTGTGTTCCGCGGCGGCATCTACTACAATCTCTACTCCGGCTACGACGGAAGCACCTGGCACACGGGCCTCGCCACCTCACCGGACGGTTTCGACTGGAAGAAGCACGGCCGGGTACTCTCGCCCTCAGCCGCTTCCTGGGAGGGTGACTACATCGCGGCCAACGGTCATCTCGAGGTGGTGGACGGCGAGTTCTTCTACTGGTATCAGGCGGGGGATCCGCCGCGAATCGGGCTTGCTCGAAGCTCGGACGGACTCCGGTGGGCCAGACTGCCAGCCCCTGTGGTCGACGCCGGGCCGCGCGGCGCCTGGGACGAGCGGGGTGTGGCCGATCCTTTCGTACTGCGTGCGGGAGGCCAGCTCTATATGTACTACCTGGGCCAGGATCGGGCCCGCCGCCAGCGTCTCGGCGTGGCCGAGTCCTCCGACGGAGTCCGTTGGCGCAAACTCCGCGCGAATCCCATCCTGGACCTCGGTCCCGCGGGCGCGTTCGATGAAACCGGGCTCGGAGAACCGGCTGTCTGGACCCACGGCGGCCGCTATTGGATGCTGTACACAGCGCGTGACCGAACCGAGGTTCGACGCCTCGGGCTCGCGACGTCCGCCGACGGTGTCCGCTGGGAGCGGGTCTCGCCGGAAGCGGCCTTCGCCGGCGCCCAAACCTGGAATGCGAAGGTCGTCTGCGATCCGACGCTGCTGCCCGCCGGCCCGGACGCGTTCCACGTCTGGTTCGGCGGGGGCGATGTAGCGGCCCCCGCCGAGAATCTCAACGGGCAGATCGGTTACGCGCGCCTCCGCTTCGAGCGCACGGCGGCCGGCCGCGAGGAATCCCTCCAGGGAACATTGGTGAATGTTCCCTTTTATCAATGACGTGCGGCCTCTGCGCCGGAGGCGCCCAGCCGCGCGGATAGCGCCTCAGAACGATGGCTCGTCCGCGGAGGGTCCGTAGGTCGCCGGCACGGGCACATCGTTCATGCGCAGATAGACCCCCAACTGTGCCCGGTGATGGATGAGGTGGTTCATGATCATCCCGCGGAGGACAGCGATGCGCGGCATGCTGAACAGCGTCTGGCCGCCGTTCAGCAAGGACCACGGCTGCATCCAGCCGTCATCGCCAGCCGCGGCGATCGCCCGGCGGGCGGCGGCAACGCCCTTATCGAACTCGGCCAGAAGCGCTTCGCGCGTTTCGAAGACCGGGGGCTGATAGGGCGGCGCTCCGGGAGGCGCCATGTCGAACTGATCCTGCTCGATGGTGACGCTCCCCCATCCTGGTATTTCGGCGATGTGAGATGCCAGTCGCCCCAGGGTCATGGATTTCTCGTGGGGTTTCCAGTCGTTCCTTCCCTCGGGAACGCGCTCCAGCGTCTTGCGAGCCAGCGCCATCTCCTGGTCAAACTCGGGCAACAATCCCTGACTCAGACTCATGTGGTTCTCCTCCAACGTAGCTGCGGGTCTCCCTCGAGTGAGGAAGCTCCTCCGATTATAAAGGCGCTCGACGCCGCCAGCGGAAAACTCATTAAGAATTCACAAATTCATCGGCACACGGCGCTTCCCGGGGGGGGCCGGCCCAGACCGGGACTCCCACGGCCGCCAGCCGGGACCCCGCCCCGGAGACCCACGCCGCTTACGGAAGCTGGACCGACGTGTTGTCGACGAACTGGTTTGTGTCGTTCCCGTTCTCGTAGTTCATGGTGACGAAGGCGATCGTGTTTTCGCGAATCACGTTCGCGGCGGAGGTGGGCACAAACTGCATGCCCGTGCCGAATCCCGTGATCAGGTTGTTGTAGATCAGATCGCCGCGGGGGGCGTTGGCATCGGTGGGCGTCGGGTTGTAGCAGATTCCCAGAACGCCGTTCGTACCCGCCGTGATCGTGTTGTTGGCGATGCGATTGCCCCAGGTCTGGCCGCCGCGCATGAAGACGCCCAGGCCGGTGTTATAGATCGCGTTCCCTTCAATTACCACGTTTCGTGACTGGACGACCATGAACCCGGCCTCGGGCGGCAACTCGACAACCGGCAACCCCTGGCCGCGAATTCGCATGCCCTTCAGCTTTACGTTCGCACTGTCGCGCACCACGACCCCGAAAGCCAGGTAGGACAGCGATCCGTTACGAACCTCGACGCCCTCGGCTCCCTGGATCTCCACGCCCGTCCCGAATTTCCCGCCCGGCCCCATGATCTCGTGGCCGTTCAGATCGAGTGTTACGCCGCTGGCCGTAATCGTAAGACCGGCGCCCTGGGACGTGTTCAGCCGGAGATCCTGGATCAGGTGATACGATCCGGGCCGGTCGATCACGCCGGGGCGGGCGACGGGCCGCGACTCCTGCGAAACGGCGGGTGGCGGCGCAATCACAGCCAGCGCGAGCATCCCCGCGCTCATCCAATAGCTTGTCTGGTTCATCATGAAATTCCTCCCATTCCTCTGTGTGTTCCGGCGCCGTTGCAGCGTGGAGAAGGACGCCCTGCCCTGCCGCGGCGCCTCGATGTCACTACTGGTGTCGCGAGGGGCCGGCAAATCCCCCGCGCCGCCACCGGTGACTTGTGTAAAATCGCGGCTTCGGGGGGAATCATGAGAACAACGCTCGCGGTGGTCCTGGTGTGCGGGAGCATATGCTCCGCGCCGCTCAACGCCCAGGCGTCGTACTTCGCGGGCGCGTTCGGAGGGATCTCCACGCTTTCGGCGGACGGGCGGTCTGAACTGGCGGAGAGCCGCCCGCGGGTCTCGCTGTATAAACCAGAGAACGGTCCCACCTTCATGTTCTTCGGCGGCCGGCATCTCAACGAGTATCTGAGCCTCCAGGCGAGCTATGGGTGGAACCGGAACGAGTTGACCCTGAGCGCGACGGATTTCCCGGATGGCGCTTACCAGTTCTATGAGCAGCGGCGATCCGCCGTCCAGCATTCCTTCGCCGGCGAGGCTTTGCTTTATTTCCGGAACCGGCGCAGCTTCGCCCGGCCCTACCTGTCGGCGGGCGGCGGCATCGTCCACCTGTCGAGCGGGGAAGGCCGCATCCGGTCGGTGGCCGGCAGCCTCCCGGCGCCGGGAGGGTTCTCCTCCACCGGGCCCGCTCTGCGGGTGGCGGTGGGCATCGATGTGTTCTTCGGAAAGGGTTGGGCGTTCCGTTACAGTTTCGGCGAGACGATCCGGCGCAACGCGATCAGCCGGCAGTTGGCTCCGGAGGGCCGGCGGAACCTGGCCAACTTCCAGAACCTGTTTGGTTTTGTGAAGTACTTCTGAGCGCTAACCGCGCGCCTCGGCGCCTCCGGCGCAGAGGCCGCACGTCATTGATGAAAGGAAACATTCACCAATGTTCTCTGGAGAGCGAACCGGCGCGCCTCGCCTCACCGGTTCTGGAATTGCACGTACGGGCAGCCGGCCCAGTAGATGGGCGCCTTCTCCATGCGTTCGCCGAGCACGCGCGCGTGGCAGACGCGGCAGCAGTTGAACTGGCGGGCCCGCTCACCCGCCGGCGAGATCCGTACGAGATCCTCGAAAACGCAGAGCTCGCGCCCGGCGGCCTTTGTCTCGGCCATATCGAGCAGCGGTCCGGTCTCCTGCTGCTTCCGGATCAGCCCCGAGTAGATCCGGGACTTCAGCCGCGCGGATGCCGGGCCGACGGCTTCGGAGTCGGTCGCCTCGGCGAGATTCCTGAACCAGTCGTCGAAGGCGTTCGGATCAGGCACCGCTCCACTCCTTTCTGAAGGCCAGCCGGGCGCGGGCGAGGAGCCGCTCAACCGCCTTCACGGTGGTTCCCGTTTGCGCCGCCACCTCGGCCGCGCTGCGTCGTTCCCAGTAACGCCAGCGCAGGACCGCGCGATAGCGCTCAGGGAGCCGCTCGAGCGCCAGCCTGGTTTTCTCCAGCAGCCTTTCACGATCCATCCGTTCTTCGGCCGGCGCCTGCCCGGACGGCTCTCCGGCCGCTTCGGATTCATCGCACGGCCAGGGCTCGCGTAGCGCCGCGCGGTAATGGTCTTCCACTTTGTGCCGGGCGATGCCAAGCAGCCAGTTGCGCAGCGAAGATCGGCCCTCATAGCGGGCCAGGCTTTCCCAAGCCGTCAGGAAGACTTCCTGGAGCAGATCGTCGGCCAGGTCCGTGCGGGGCGACAGCCGGCGCCTCAAATAGCTGTGCAGTGCATCGGCGTGGCGCTCGATGAACTCGGCCGTCGCCTTGCGATCCTTGCGCCGGACGGCCGCGGCCAAGGCGAGGTCGGCGTCCCAGTTCGGATCGGGAACGCCGCCCGCCACGCCGGACGTGTCTGACACCCCCAAAACGCCCCTGCCGGGCTGCATCATCTGATGATTGAGTCGCAGGCCGGGAGGGAATCCCCCGCGGCAGCGGAACGTTTACACCACGATCTTCCAGGGAGAGCGCGCTTCGCGGCGCAGAAGATGGCGCGCCTCGGTCTGCACCGTGGTCCAGCCCTTGGCGTCCCAGTCCAGCCGCAGCTTGCTTCGCAACGCCACGTTGCCCAGGAGGCACGCCGTGGTGGTGTGGTTGCACTTCTCGATGTCGCTGATCGGACGTTCGCGCGTTCGCACGCACTCGAAGAAGTTCTTCCAGTGGGCGACGTTGGAGTTGTTGAAGGCCTTAACCTCGACCTCGGAGAGCTCGTTGTCCTCCGGGTTTTCGGGAATGATCCGGTAGCCCGCCCGCGACAGGTAGAGCGTGCCGCGCGTGCCGTGGAACGAAATGTTATGGCCGCGGGCGAACGTGTGACCGTTGCCCACCCGGTTCTCGTAGGTGGCCAGGAACCCGCTCGGGTACTCGTAGGTGACTTGCAGCGTATCCGGCGTTTCGCGGTTGTCGGAAATGAAGTACTTTCCTCCGAGCGCCGTGACGGCATCCGGCATTTCTTCCTCGAAGGCCCACTGCACGATGTCCAGCAGGTGGACTCCCCAATCCGTCATCATGCCGCCGGCATAGTCCCAAAACCAGCGGAAGTGAGAGAACGCCTTGGGGTCGATGCCGAACCGGTTCCGGTTGAAGGGCCGCTGGGGCGCCGGGCCGAGCCACATGTCCCAATCCAGGTCTTTCGGCGGATCTTCGTCCGGAGGGCTGCCGATGCCCGTTCCGTTGCCGTAGTTCCACGTCCGGCAGAAGCTGATGTGGCCGAGGAGGCCCGACTTCACGATATCCACCGCCTGCTGGAAATGCAGCCCGGAACGCTGCATGGTGCCGGCCTGGACCACGCGCTGGTACTTGCGCGCCGCCTGCACCATCTGCTGTCCTTCTTCCACCGTGACACAGATCGGCTTCTCCACGAAGACGTCTTTGCCGGCCTTACAGGCTTCCACCGTCATGTAGGCGTGCCAATGGTCGGGGGTCGAGATACAGACGAAGTCCACGCCCTTGTCGGCGATGATCTCGCGGAAATCCCGTATGGGTTTCGCCTTTCCATCGGTCGCGTCGACGGCCTTCTCGAGGTTGGGCCCATACACGTCGCAGACGTACCTCTGTTCAATGTCCTGCGCCTGCGCCGAGTAGCGGATGTTTCCCAGCCCCATGCGGCCGGTTCCGATGTAGGCGCCCACCAGGCGGTCATTGGCGCCCCGGATCGGACGGGTGAGCATCGACGTCGTGAAGGCGGCTCCGGCGGTCTTGAGGAACCCGCGGCGGTCAGAAGATGTCTCGTTCATATCTGTGGCGTATTCTATCGGACCAGAGAGAGGATGCGGCGGGCAGCATCCCGGGCGCCGTCGATCGGAATGGAGGAGAGCCGTTCCGCCAGCCGCGGCCGGCGCTCGCGCATCCACTTGCACTCGGAGACAATTGCCCGGAACGGATCGCTCAGGAAGAGCTCCGGCTCGAGGGCGCGCGTCAGGCCGCGAGCTACGCACTCTCCGAGAATCGCCTCAATCTGGAGTTGCGCGGGTTCGCGCACGCAGACGAACGGGACACGGTGCGCGACGGCGTCGTTCACCGAGCCGCCACCGGCGCGGAGAACGGCGAAATCGATGGCCGGCAGAAGCGCCTGCACGGTGGCCCCGGGAACCAGCGGCAGCCGGTGCACCCGGGCGAGACGCGAGACGTCCATCCGGGCGACGGCCGGTGACCAGAGGACGAGGTCCAGGCGGCGCCGCGAGAGCGGCGAGCGACCCGGCGCCCGTTCAAGCTGCTCAACGAGCCGGCGCAACGGGCGATCCCACACCGCCGTCCCGCCGCCTTGAATCAGTAGGGTGCAACCCGCCGTGGACACTCCGAGAAACTTGCGCGCCCGTTCACGGCTCCAGGCTGAGGGGTCCCGCAGCACGCGGGGAAGCACCGTGATCCGCTCCGCCGCCAGCAGGCGCCGCCAGTGCTCGGAGAACGGCGGCGGTGTGAGGAAGGGCGGAAACAGGATCAGCCGCTGAACCTGGCGCTCGTCTTCCTCGATCGCAGCGGCCAAGCCGGACCATGCCCGCGGCGCCTTCCCTCCGCCGATCATACGGAGGGTGGCGCTCCAGGCATGGTCGAATACGCTGACCGACGCCAAGCCGTGCCCGGCCGCCCAGCGGGCGGCGGCGGGAACACCGAAGTCGAGCACGAGATCGAAGGCGCGGGGATCCGTGCCGCGGGCGTAGAGGGATGCGGCCCGCCGGTAGTCCCCCATACGGCGGAGCGTCGCCTCGACGGACACGTCGCCATCCGGGCGGGCCAGTTGGATCATGTTCCAGACGCGCTCGACAGCTACGCGGCCGGCCGCCACCTCGCGCGCATAGAGAGTCCGGTTGAACTCAAAGGCGAAGTCATTCCAGAGGGTGACGCGCGCCCGCGGCTCCTCCCGAAGAATCGCCTTGACGACATAGGAGAGCAGCGCCGATGGCCCGAACCCATCATCGTTCGGAACAGCGAGGATGCTCAGGCGGGCGGGCATGAAGGAAGTTCAAGAAGGTCGTCGAGGAGGAGTCTGAGGTGGGGGCAGCGGGAAGCGGCGAGATTGGGATCGAACTTTTGAAACAGGGATGGACCACGAGCGCAGGAAAGCCTGAAAGCCGCAAGCGGCGGGCTTGTCCTCTTGATTCAGCCGGGACGACAAGATCGTTTCACGGGGCTTCATGGCGCCGGCCGTATTCGCTCACTCCCTGGCGAGTATTACATCTTGCGCGGCGCGGACGCCGCGGCAGACCCGGCTGCCGCGCCTCATCTGACCACAATGTTAACCAACTTGTCGGGTACGACAATGACCTTGACGACCTGTTTTCCGTCGGCCAGTTGGCGCACCCGCTCGTCGGCTATGGCCCGGCTCTCCAGTTCGCCCCGCTCCGTTCCCGCCGGCACGGTAAGACGGCTGCGCACCTTGCCGTTCACCTGCACCACGACCTCGACCTCGTCCTCGCGCGCCAGTTCCGGATCGTAAACCGGCCAGGACTGCCGGAAAACCGGACCCTGTCTTCCCAGCTCCTCCCATAGCTCCTCGGCCAGGTAAGGCGCGAGCGGTCCCAGCAGCAGCACGGTCGTTTCCAGCGCTTCTCTCAAAGCCGCGGCTGAGATCTCCTGCTCGCGGGCGCCGAGCTCGTTCATCAGCTCCATGATCGCCGCGATCGAGGTGTTGAAATGCCAGCGCGAATCGAAATCCTCGGTGATCTTCTTCACCGTCTGGTGGAGCTTGCGGCGGACGTGGCGGTCAGCTTCGCCCTCCGTCCCGCCTCCGGCCTTCACCCGTTCGGCGTTGCGCGTCACAAAGCGGTACAGGCGGCCGAGGAAGCGGTGCATCCCGTCCACGCCGGCGTCGAGCCAGTCGAGGTCCTTCTCGGGCGGAGCGGCGAACAGGGCGAACAGCCGCGCCGTGTCGGCTCCGTGGCTCTCGGCGATCTCGTCCGCGCTGACCACGTTGCCCATCGATTTCGACATCTTCTTCCCGTCTTTGATCACCATGCCTTGGGTGAACAGCCGGGCCGCGGGCTCGTCATTATCAATCAGGCCGAGGTCGCGCATCACCTTGGTCCAAAAACGCGAGTAGATCAAGTGGAGGATGGCGTGCTCGACGCCGCCAATGTATTGATCGATCGGGAACCAATAGGCGATCTTGCCCCCGTCGAACGGCGCCCGGTCATTATGAGCGTCGCAGTACCGGTAGAAATACCACGACGAATCGACGAACGTGTCCATCGTATCGGTCTCGCGGCGCGCCGCCGATGCGCACCGCGGGCACCTCGCCTCGACGAACTCCTTGACGTGGGCCAGCGGCGAACCGCCCGTTCCGGTGATCTCCACGTCCAACGGCAGCACGACCGGCAGTTCGCTCTCGGGGACCGGAACGATCCCGCAGCGGTCGCAGTGGATCACCGGGATGGGCGTGCCCCAGTACCGCTGCCGCGAGATGCCCCAGTCCTTGAGGCGGTACGTCACCGCGGCCTCGCCGAAGCCCTCGCGTTCGGCCTTGGCGTTCATCCGCCGCTGCGCCTCGGCGCTCGGCAAGCCGGAGAACTCGCCGGAGTTCTCGACGATCCCGTATTCGGGGAACGCCTCGGTCATCGCGGCTTCGTCGGCGAGCGCTCCATCCACCGGACGGATCACCGGGCGCACCGGTATCCCGTACTTCCGGCAGAACTCGAAATCGCGCTGGTCGTGGGCTGGCACGGCCATGATGGCGCCCGTTCCGTAGGTCATCAACACGAAGTTGCCCACCCAGATGGGCAGACGCTCGCCGCTGAACGGATTGACGGCGAACCGGCCGGTAGGAAGGCCCTCTTTGGCCAGATCGGCCGGGTCCTGGTTGGTGCGCGCATTGATCATCGACCGGACCGTCACGCGCGCCTCCCCGGCGACGAGCCGCTCTACCAGCGGATGCTCCGGCGCCACGATCACGCACGTCGCCCCGAAAATCGTGTCCACGCGGGTGGTGAAGATGCGGATCTGCTCGTCCAACCCGTCCACCGGGAAATTCGCCTCGGTGCCTTCCGAGCGGCCGATCCAGTTGCGCTGCATCGTGATCACACGCTCCGGCCAGGAACCTTCGAGCTGGTCGAGGTCGGCGAGCAGCCGGTCCGCGTAGCCCGTGATCTTCAGAAACCACTGCTGCATCGCCCGCTGCTCCACGGGTGTAGTTTCGTGGCGCCAGCAGCAACCGTCCACCACCTGCTCGTTGGCGAGCACGGTCGCGCACTCCGGACACCAGTTGAGCAGCGCTTCCTTGCGGTAGGCCAGACCGCGGTCCAGCATCTTGAGGAAGAACCACTGGTTCCAGCGGTAATACTCCGGCTCGCAGGTGGACACCTCGCGGCTCCAGTCGTAGCTGAAGCCGTAGCGCCGGTGCTGCGTCTTCATGTACGCGATATTGGAGAGCGTCCATTCGCGCGGGTGCCGCTGGTTCTTGATGGCGGCGTTCTCGGCCGGCAGGCCAAACGCGTCCCAGCCCATCGGATGGAGCACGCTGAAACCCTGCATCATCTTGTAGCGGGCCAGCGCATCGCCGATGGTGTAGTTGCGGATGTGCCCGACGTGGAGCGTGCCGCTGGGGTACGGCAGCATCTCGAGCAGGTAATACTTGGGCCGGGTGGGATCCTCGGTCACGCGGAAGTAGTCGTTCCGCTCCCACTCGTGTTGCCACTTGGACTCGATCACTCGGTGGTCGTACTGCTTCTCCGGCATAGTCGCTTCAGTCTCTCGATATTGCGGCGGTCGTCGCCCTCTTCGTCCACCGGCGTCTCCAGGATGAACGGTTTCGGCCGGAGCCGCCGGTGGCGCAGCATCCGCCGGAATCCCTCCTCGCCGATGTGTCCCCGCCCGATATGCTCGTGCCGGTCCACCCGGGAGCCGAGCGGCGCCTTCGAGTCGTTCGCATGAATCACCCCGACCCGGTCCAGCCGCAGGATCGCCTCG
>CAYRPT010000073.1:0-10766 GCA_964425895.1 uncultured Solibacteraceae bacterium
CTACAACACCGGCCTGCTGCTTCAGAAGACCGGCCAACTTGACGACGCCATCCGCCTGTACCGCGAGGCGCTGGCGGACCGGCCCGACTTCTCCGAGGCGTTGCTCAATCTCGGCCATGCACTCCGGGAACAGGGCCATCCGGATGAGGCCCGAATCTTCTGGAGCCAGGCATTGGCGGCCAACCCGAGTCTGGCCGGCGATTACTTCGAAGGAGCTTGAGGACGGGAGCGCTCAGCCCCTGACGATCCGCCATCCGCTTCCGTTTTCCGAATCCGTCACTTCCTCGCTCGCTTCTCCTGGAGCATCGCGCGGTAGCCGGCCAGCAGCCCCTCGGTGAGACGCCTCGCGTCGTGCGCGGTCTCGACCTCCCTCCGCGCGCGGCGCGCCATTTCCGCCCCTTGCTCCGGGCTTCGCAACAGACGCACCACCCGGTCGGCGAAGGCCGCCGGTTCGTCGGCCAGGCGGCAGATGACCCCGTCCGCGGCCGCCAGCCCCTCGGCGCCGAGACGCGTCGACACCACCGGGATCCCGGCGGCGAAAGCCTCCAGCAGCTTCACGCGAATCCCGGAGCCCGCCAGAATCGGACACACGAAGACGGCATAGCGCGAGAGCGGCTCCCGCACGTCATCGACGAATCCGCGGAACTCGATCGCGCCGTCCGGCGCCGTGAGCCAGGGGCTCGGCGGCGGATCGCTGCCAACCACAACGAGCCGCGCCCCGGGCTCCTGTTCGCGCACCAGGGGCATCACCCGCCCCGCCACCCATTCGAGCGCGCTCCGGTTCGGGCGATGCCGGAAGCTGCCCACGAAAAGCATCGTTCCAGGTTCGCGTCCTTCGGACCGGAACGCGTACCGGCTCACATCGATCCCCGCCCGGTGAACCGCATCGAGACGATCCCGGATCGACGGGAGGAACCCTCCGATGTACTCCGCGTTCTCGCGGCTGCATACCTGCACGCTGTCGAGGAGGGGTAGGACCCTCAGTTCGTACCGTAGCGCCCGCATGTATTCGTAGGCCGCCTTCACCCGGCTGGGCCACGGACCCCCGCCCGCCAGGCCGCGGCCGATGGACTGATGGTAGATGTCGTGCTCGAAAAGGCAGCAGACAAGCCGGCGATAGTCCCCCCGGTATTGCGCCATCGGCAGATATTCAAGCTGCAAGACGTCGATCGCATCGAGGTAGATTTTCCGGTGGATCATCCAGTGGAGCGTCTCACTCGCGAACTCGCGGACGGCATGCGGCGTGATGGCCGCGATTTCTCTCGGCCGGCCCGGGTCGCGCTGAATAAACTCCATCGAAGCGCAGGCACCCGCGATCTCGTCGTGAGCGGCACGCTCGGCGGGCCGGTCGATGGTGACGACCAAATGCAGGTCCGCCAGTGGGCCGAGCCGGCGGCACGTCTCGTGCATGAACACCGCACCACCGTGGACCGGCGGGCAGATGGAATACGGCGCCACGAACAGGACCGCGGGACGCTCGGGCGCGGCCCCGAGCGGCGCGAACCGGTCGCGGAAGTAGCCTCCGTACGGCCGCCGAAACGCCTCGGTGTCGTCGATGGCGGCGAGTGCTCTCGCCTTCCATCGCGCGCGGAGGGCGCGGGGCAATCGGAGGAACGCCTTGAAGATCCCCGGCAGGCTCGATCGCTCCGGTGACTCGCCGAACATCGCGCTCACCACGCCCCCGGCAAACGCAAACAAGAAGTGGGACGCCAGGCGCCGCCATTCGTGGATGTTTTTCCACGCGAACAGGAGGAAATTCCGGTGGAGCACCGCCTGGATCTGCCCGGGCGTGAATTTGCGGCCGATTGTGCCCCGATGCTCGTGATACACGCGGCTGGCGGGCTGATAGAGGACCTTCCAGCCGCGCTTCCAGGCGAGGTATCCCAAGTCGGCGTCTTCGAGATAGAAAGGTGCGTAAAGCCCGTCGAAGCCGCCCAGCGCGAGGAACTTCCGGCGGTCGAACGCACACGAGCCTCCGCCGCCGTAAAAGCACGGAAAGAGCCGCGTGACGCGGTCGTCGACACGGTGTCGCACGCGCAGCGAACCCGTTTCCCACCACCCCTCGGTGAGCCCTGTCTCCTGACGCACTTTGGCGGAATCGCTGAAAAAGATCTGGCACGAGACGGCGAACACCTTTTCGTCGGTGAAGCCGGCGAGCAGCGGTGCAAGAAAATCCGGCTCTACCCGCATGTCGTTGTTCAGCAGCACGACGACACTGTTCCGTGCGGCCTCCACACCCGCGTTGGAGCCGCCGCCGAACCCCCGGTTCTCCTGAAGCTCGAGCAAGCGCACGCCTGGGAATCGCGTCCGGATCAGCTCCGCGCTGCCGTCGGCCGACCCGTTGTCGACCACGATGATCTCGTTCCCCGGGTCGCTCTCCATCGCCGCGACAACCGACGGCAGGTTCCGTTCGAGCAGCTCCCGGCCGTTCCAGTTCGGGATCACCACGGACGCGGAGGCGGCCGATAGAGGAATGTCGGCCGGTGGGCGCCGGCCGCGGCGGAACGCGAAGAGCAGATCGGCGGCCGCGAGCGCGAGCAGCGACGCCAACAACAGGAAAGGAGCGAGCAGGAGCAGCGGCAGCGACCGCAGGAATCGAATCAGCATGCTACTTGAGCCGCGGCCCCGGACCGATGCCGATCGCGCTGCCTAGCCGCACCCACCGTGAAGCCTCCACCATGGAGAGCTTGCCCTTGACTTCGGCCAGTTCACCGTCCAACCGGCGTGCCCACTCGGTGCGCTCCACCACGGTAGTTTCCGCTTCGTTGAGCAGTTCCACGCACTTCGCCAGCTCCTGCGACTTGGCGTCCAACTTCTGCTGCGTCTGCATGGCCCAGCGGCTCTGCGATTCGCACTCGTGCTCGAGCTTGGCGATCTTCTCTTCGTAGCCCGCCGCCATGGCCGCGATCTCGGCGTCCTTCTCGGCGTACAGGCGATCGATCCGCCCGCGTGCCTCCTCCAGCTCGGCGTCGAGCTGTTCGGCCCAGCGGGTCCGCTCCACCAGCTCGTCTTCGAGCAGCCGGAACTTCTCCATCAACGCCCGATGCTCCGCCTTGGCCTCGTCGAGCCACTGATCTTTCGTGACGAGCTCTTCCTCGAGCTTCACGATGTGCTCGTTCCTCTCTCGAAGCACGTTCCCGGAAGACGGCACATGGACGAACGCCGGCGCCCCGGTCTGAGGCGTCGCGGCACACACGGCGACGAAGAAGTTGGATGCTTCGGGCGGGGTCTCACCCCCCTCGATGCGCACTTCAGCGCCCGTCCGCCCGCCTACCGGCTGCAAAACGATGCTCGGACCGTGATTCTGCACAAACATGGAGACGTGCGGAAAGAAGCTCCGTAGAGCGCCGTCGAACTCGGGGTAGTCGAACTCGTGCCGGTGATACGGATTGGGCCCGGAGAGACGCCGCGACTCGGCATAGAACAGCCGGTTCGGCGTCGATACAACGAACTGCCCGGCCGGCGCGAGAACGCGGCGGGCCTCGCGGAGGAGCGCTTCCCAATCGGCCAGGTGTTCGATCATCTCAAACGCGACCACGAGGTCGAACGTCCCGGGGTGAAAGGGCAGGGCTTCGCCGCTGCCGCACACGTACGTCACATTGGAGCGGGCATATTCGCGACGGGCAAGCGCGATCGCCTCAACAGAGACGTCGACGCCGACCACATACTCGGCGGCTGCCGCCATTTCGGCGGAGCCGTAACCGGCGCCGCAACCCAGATCGAGGACCTTCTTGCGCCGGCCGAGCCGCGAGGCGAAGAGGTAGCGGGCGATGTGCTCGTTCCACAGGTCGGGGTCCACTTGTCCTGGGATGACACGCTCGCCCGTGAACTCAGCCAAGACGAACCTCCGTTCCCGGCAGAGTCTCCGCGAGCGTGCGGTTCCACTCGATGCGGGTCGGGATGTGCATGAACCCGTAGACGGGCCCGGCGCCTGGGTTCATGGAAAGCGTCACGGCGTTGTCGACCCAGTCGCACATGGTGTAATCCTCCAGCGGGCCGTCGGCGATCGCCGGAGAGAACGAAAAATGGCCGGGGTACAGTATGGGAAGCTCCAGGTGAAAGTCGACTGTGTGGACGTCGCCCGGAGCCATCGGGGGCAGCGCGCGTCCATCTCTTGTCGTGTTGGATCCGGCGAAATCGAGTCCCAGGTGGTTGCGGATCATGAAGCCCACATTCGGGCGCGCCAGGGGGGCGTTCGCGCGAACGCTGATGCGCACAACGATGGGAGCGCCGGGTTCGAGGCTACCCGCCGCCCGCCCCGCGGAATCCAGCACGGCGATTCCGATGACCTCGGCGCGGCCGTCGCCGTGCCGGTGATCGATGTGGGGGATTCCCTCGACAATCTCCGGCGCGTGGATCGGAGTGTGGTCCCCTGGGGCCGCTGGAGACTTGCCGCCAACGTATCGGGAGTCCTTCTCCGCCATGGCGGCCTGGTAGCGCGCGACGACGGCGCCGGGAGCCCCGCGCTCGCGGATCGCGCCGCCCTCCAGCCAGACAACGTGATCCCCCAGGCTCTTGACGTCGGGCAAGGAGTGCGACACGAACAGGATGGTGACGCCGTTCCGCCGCAACTCGTGCACTTTCCTCATGCAACGCTGCCGGAAGTAGATATCCCCCACGGCCAGGGCCTCGTCCACGAGCAGAATCTCGGGGTCCACGTGGATGGCCACGGCAAACGCCAGACGCACGATCATCCCGCTGGAGTAGGTCTTGACCGGCTGGTCGATGAAGTCGCCGATCTCGGCGAAGCGCACGATCGACTGGTACTTGGCATCCATCGCGGCGATCGAGAAGCCCAGGATGGAGCCGTTCAGATAGACGTTGTCCCGGCCGCTGAACTCCGGGTTGAAGCCTGCTCCCAATTCCAACAGAGCGGAGACGCGCCCGTTCACCACGACCTTACCTTGGGTGGGCTCCATGATGCCGGCCACAAGCTGAAGCAGAGTGCTCTTCCCGGCGCCGTTCTCACCGATAATGCAGAACGTCTGCCCGCGTGGAATCTCCAGGCTGACATCGCGGAGGGCCCAGAAATCCTCGTGGAAGCGCCGTCTTTGGAGCATCAGAAGCTCCTTCAGACGATCCCCCGGCCGCTGGTAAATCGCGTAGCTTTTGGATACCCCGCGGAATTCGACGACGGGATTTGACACTATGACGAATCTACTCACCCGCACCGAGAGGTGTCAAGAAACGGAAACGCCGGAGAGTCGGTCGCTCCGCACCGGCGCCGCTCACCCCCCCGGTTACTTCCGTGTCCAGGTGACCGTTGCCGGGTCAAAACGGAAGTGGCTGGCCGGCGGAGCGTCCGGCGCATCGGTGGCCGGCAGCCATTTCTTCAGTTCATCCTTCGCGGCCGTCATCGCCGGGAGTCTGGCTAGGTTCACCCACTCGTTCGGATCCTGGCGGCGGTCATAGAGCTCTTCCGAGCCGTCTGCGTATCGGATGTAGCTCCATCGCTCGCTCCGCAGGGCGTGGTTGCCGCGGAGGTAGGTGATGAGCGCCGGACGGTCCCACGGCGCGTCGGGATCCTGGAGCAGCGGCCGGAGCGTCCGGCCGTCGACCGTTGGCGGGGGTGGGAGTCCCGCCAGGTCCGCGAGCGTCGGGTACAGATCGGTGAGCACCACGGGGCGGCCGCAGAGGGCGCCGGGCCGGGTGACTCCCGGCGCTGCCACCATGAGTGGAACATGTGTCGCCCGGTGCCAGAGGGCCTGCTTATGCCAATGCCACTTTTCGCCAAGGTGGTAGCCGTGATCCGACCAGAGAGCGACGATCGTCGTGTTTCGGTGCGGGCTTCGCTCGAGCGCGTCGAGCACCCGCCCGAGCATCGCATCCGCGAAGCTGATGCAGGCCAGGTAAGCTTGCACGGCGCCCTTCCAGTTGCCCGTAGCCACCAACAAATCGTGCCGGGACTCGGGGTTCAGAGCGATCACACGGCCGGCCGGCGGCACATCGGCGAGATCGTCCTCCTTGATCGCCGGCACGATGACCTCCTCGAGCGGATACATCTCGAAATACTTACGGGGGACAAACCACGGGATGTGGGGACGGAAGATGCCGACGCCTAAGAAGAACGGCTTGTCGTGCTCGCGGGCCAGGAACTCGGCCGCCCAGGCCGTCACTTTTCCGTCGGGCATCTCCTCTTCGGTGGCGTCGACCGGCGCCCAGTCGAAGTTCCTCCAGGAGACGGACGGCATGGGCGTCACCGGTCGCAATGGTTCCGGATCCGGGGGGAAGCTGTAGCCGTCGTGCCAGCCGTTCTGGCGGCCCGCGGGGTTCCAGAAGTGGTATTCGTCCCAGCTTCGCGGATCGTTGAAGCCGCGCCCGTGATGGAACAACTTCCCCGCGCCGTGCGCCGTGTAGCCGTGCTGCCGGAAGTACTGCGGCAGCGTGACGGCTTCCGGCAGCACGGTCCGCCAGACTTGCTCGTTGCTGTAGACGCCGGTCGAGGAAGGATAGCGGCCCACCATGACCGACGTCCGCGAAGGATTGCAGATGGGCGCCGCCGTGTGGGCGTCGGTGAACAAAACGCCCATCGCCGCCAGCCGGTCCATGTTCGGTGTCCTGACCTGCGGATGGCCGCCCAACGCGCCGACCCAGTCGTTCCAGTCGTCGACGGCGATCATCAGGACGTTCGGCCGTGGCTGCGCCAGCCCGGCGCAGACGAGAAGCAGACCCAGCAACATCCGTACCGTCATCGTGTGGGCCAGTATAGCGTAGCCGGCCGTGCTACCAACGGAGGGTCAGAAGCGAGACGCCCTGGCGAGGCAGCCGGAAAGGGACAACGATACTACCCCCCTTGGCTTCGCGCCACTCCGGTGAACCGAGCAACGCGAGCTGCCCGGCGGCCTCCAGAATCGCGTACTGCCCGGCGGCCGGCGACTGCGGCTCGCCGAGTTTCTTCCACACCTCGTAGGAATTGCTGTGGTCGCGGTCGACGCGGTAGTGATGCAAGAGCAGACGTTGGGCGCCCAGGCCGGTGATCGATAAACGGACTTCGGCGTCGGGGGCGGGCAGATCGTCGTCATGGTAGTTCCATACCATGACGGAGACAAGGCGTTCGCCGCGGCTGGCCAGGGCGTTGATGTCCGGGGCCTCGCGGACTCCGGCCCCGAGGATCGCGTCGAGAGCCACGGCGCCCGAGCTCTTCGCCTCGACCCGCTCGCCGCCCATCATCCCGAACATGCGAAACACGTTGAGCACCGGCTTGTCGATGCCGTTGGTGGCCAGATCGCGAAAACCATCGAAATAGGGTTGGCCCTCGAATTCGAAAGCCCAAGTGACGGCGCCCTCCAGCCGGACGCCATGCCGCGCGGCGAGATCATACTTGCGGGCGAAAGCGGCCGCCGTATAGCTGGAGTACATTGTGCCGTTGCGATAGGCGTTCTGGGGATGGAAGCGCACCGAGCAGGCCGCGCAGCCTTCGGGGTCGGATTCACCGAGGATAACCGGCAGGTTCTTCAACTCAGGAAACGAGGCGGCGATCTCGAAGCCCCGGGAGATATCCCGCAATTGCGCGTCGATGCCCATGCGCACGTGGCCGCCGGCGACCTGCGGCCGGCCTTTGGCGTGGAAGCCGATGTAATCGATCGGAGATCCCGCGCGGCCGGTGGCGTAGTTCTTGCCGCGCACCACGTGCTCCAGGAAACCGCGCAGGAACTCCGCGGCGCGGCCGCTGCCCGGCCCGGTAGAGTGGGGCCCACCCACGCGGGCGCCCGGCGCGGCGCGTTTCACCGCATCCACCGAGTAGTCGTACAGCATGAAATACTCCTCGGCCGTGCCTTGCCAGTACCCTATATTGGGTTCGTTCCACGGCTCCCAATACCAGGACTCGACTTCCTCCAGGCCGTAGCGCTCGATGCAGTGGAGCACCCACCGATGGACGAGCTCGGCCCATTTCCCGTAGTCCTTAGGCGGATAAGCCCATCCGGTGAACACGTTGGCGTAGGCCTGCGCGGGACCCCACTGGTGCCGGTAGGGCTCCGGCTTGGCCGACAGCGCCTCGGGCATGAAGCCGATTTCGACCAGCGGCTTCATACCCCGCTCGATGTAGGCGTCGAAGATACGGTCCACTATGCTCCAGTCATAGACGGGATTGCCGCCGGCGTCCTCGGTGTAGGCGTTGGTCGAGCCCCACTTGAGGGCGGGAACGCCGTCCCCGCTGGTCAGCAGGTTGTGGGCGCGCACATAGACGGGGACCGGGCTGAGCGCTGCCAGCTCCGTCAGCAGTTTCCGGCCATCCTTCATGTAGGTGTAGTTGGGCTCATCGTAGCCAAAGTAGCTCCAGATCGGATTCAGCGGCCCCAGCGATTTGGCGGCATTCACTTGGATGTGGACTGTCTGGGCTACGGCGGCCGGCATCGACGCTGCCAGCCAAAGTGCGCTCAGAGCGCGGCGGGTCTTCATGGGCTTCCTCCTTGCCGCCGGAGCCTTGACTCCAGCCGCGGGCTTCTATGGATGACGAGGACTGCTTGGATCGCTGCGTCATAGAGAACACAACCACGCCTTACCCCGCCGCCAGGCGCGGAATCGGACGGCGGCGAATCGCGGAATCGCCTTCCACTATACCGTCCGGATCCTATTGCGGCTCGCGAACGGGATATCCGCTACACTGCGCTGGAGGATTGACGATGCACCTTCTTCGAGTCTGCATGATTCTTGGCCTCCTTCCGCTCGCCCTGCTCTCGGGCCAGCCCAACATCGTCCTCATCATGGTGGACGACATGGGCTTCTCCGATATCGGCCCGTACGGTTCGGAGATCCGGACGCCCAACCTCGATTCCCTCGCCGCGGCCGGAGTCCGCTTCACGCAGTTCTACAATGCGGGCCGCTGCTGCCCCACGCGCGCGTCTTTGCTCACGGGCCTCTACCCCCACCAGGCCGGCGTCGGCTACATGGAACCGGCGAATCGGTACAACCGACCCATCGTCGAGCGGCTGCGCGCCCCCCAGTACCAGGGCTACTTGAACCGCGGTTGCGTCACCATCGCGGAAGTGTTGCGGAGCGCCGGCTACCAGACGTTCATGACGGGCAAGTGGCACGTCGGCGCCGCCGCCACGCAGAGACCGTGGGAGCGCGGCTTCGACCGCTATTTCGGCATCCTCGCCGGCTCGTCGAATCACTTCCGCCCCGGCGACCGGCTGTACTGCCAAGACCGCCAATGTGAGGCGCCGCCGGATTTCTACACCACCGACTATTTCAGCCGGTACGCCGCCCGGTTCATTGAGGAAGCCTCGCGCGAACGGCCGTTCTTCCTGTATGTGGCCTTCACGGCCCCGCATTGGCCCATCCAGGCTTGGCCGGAGGACATCGAGCGTTATCGGCGGCGATATGACATCGGCTGGGACGAACTCCGCCGCCGCCGCTTCGCCCGCCAGAAGGAGCTCGGACTATTCCCGCCTGAGTTGAAGCTCTCGCCTCGCGACGCCGAAAGCTACCCCTGGGAGGAGGCCGACCAGGAGGACATGAGCCTCCGCATGGCCGTCTTTGCGGCGATGATCGATCGCGTCGACCAGGGCGTCGGCCGCATCCTGTCGGCACTGCGCCAGACTGGCGAGGAGCGGGACACGCTGGTCCTGTTTCTCAGCGACAACGGGGGCTGCGCCGAGCCCTATGGGCGCAACCGGCCGTCGCGGCTTCCCCCGGGCCCGGCTGAGTCCGAGACCGCGTATTATCTCCCCTGGGCGAACGCGAGCAACACCCCGTTCCGGCTGTTCAAACACTGGGCGCATGAAGGCGGGATCGCCACGCCTCTGATTGCCTCGTGGCCTGGAAAAACGCCCCTGGGCGTCATCAACGCGAAGCAAACTGGCCACGTCAAGGACATCATGGCCACCTGTCTCGAAGCCGCCGGCGTCAAGTATCCGGCGGTCTATGACGGCCGGCCTGTCCAACCCATCGAGGGCCGAAGCCTGCTGCCCGCGATGCTCGATGCCGGCGCGGCTGCCAATCACCCGATCTACTGGGAGCACGAGGGAAACCGCGCCGTCCGTGACGGCCGTTGGAAGCTGGTCTCCTGCTACAACGAGGTCCGCGAAGAGACGGGCCGCGTGGGAACGGGCCGCCGCACCGGGAAGTGGGAGCTGTACGACCTGCTCGCCGACCGAACCGAACTGCGAAATCTCGCGGACGTCTACCCGCGCAAAGCCGGGGAGCTCGCGCGGAAGCACGAAGAGTGGTCCGCCCGCGTGGGTGTCATCGATTGGGAAGAACTGCTGCGCCTGGGCGGCTTCGACCAGCCGTCGGAATAGGAAGACATTCGCGGCGCGGCGCCCGGAGGTGGCAGGGGCACCCGGTACCGGCCCTGCCGGGAAGCTGCCGTGCCGCAAAGCTCAGAGGAACTCATGCGGGCTTTGACGCCGGTGGAGGGACGGATGTACATTACTCTTGAGCCGGGGCCAAAATGGAAATCCCGGTTCAAACGTGTTCCTATTGGGGCTCCTTCCGCTACTACCTGCTCCGATGGCTTCGGGAGCCGCGACGCTTCTCGCCGAGGCGCCTCCTGCTCGCTCATGCGGTGGTGTTTGTGATTGGCGGGTTAGTTCTCTTCGCGACGTGCGGCAAACTCAACTGCGACGCACTGGTGCTACAGGTCCAGATCTACGAACATCAACGTGTCAGCCCGCCCTACCTCACCTTCACCAAGGGGGTGAAGCGCCACCGCATAGACGAGACGACATATGGGATGGAACGGGCCCGGCGAAGTTGGACTATGTAGCTGCGACGAGCGTGGCGGTGCTCCATACGGTCTATGGAGGGGCTGACATCGGGGC
>CAYRPT010000074.1:0-6927 GCA_964425895.1 uncultured Solibacteraceae bacterium
GGCGCCCACAATCGTCGTGTCGGTGTTCAGCAAAGGCGCTTCGCCGGTGACTTCGATCGACTCCGTCACCGCGCCTACCTCCAGAGGCACATCGACCCGCGCGCGCTGGTTGACTTCCAGCACGATGTTCGACCGGGTCGCGGCCTTGAATCCCTCCGCCTCAACGCGGAGGTTGTACGTGCCGGCGGGAATGCGCGGGAACGCGTAAACGCCTACGGCATTGGTTTCCGTCGGCCATTCCGTGCCGCGGTTCACGTCGGTGGCCGTTACCTTGGCTGTGGGCACCGCGGCGCCGCTCGAGTCCGTCACCAGGCCGGTCATACCGGCACTTACTTCTTGTGCGGTTCCGGTTGGAATCAAGCCAAAAAGCAAGACCGACGCAAGCAGTGCGATCGACACTGCGCGCCATTTTGTTCTATTTCTCACTGAGAAACCTCCAAGGAGGGCATGTATCTAGCAGACCTTCCGATCGATCGCGAGCCGCAGAGGCACGCGCATCGTTCGCAGGTGGGACCCTCCGCGATCCGAGCGTGCAAATCCCGGGCCAAATCTCGCAAAAAGCGCATGTAACAAATGCAAAACATGAGGATTGCGCTCTACCCTTGCCTCCAGGTGTCGGGCGTTTGCGATCCACTGCGGCTCGCAAAACCCCAGGAATCTGAGATCTGCGCGAAACCATCGGAACCCGTATGGCAGCCAGCCGGCGCATTGGATATGGCCTCGCGAGACGTCTATCTAAGCTGTTCCGGCTGCTTCAATCGCGATGCGGGCGGCGACACCCCCGTAATCTTCCACTATCTGGAGAGGAAATCCAGTTTGTGAAACTCGTGGCCCGCGCTCACGCGACGGCCGCCAAAGGAGGACAATCTTCATAAGATGCTTGCGGTCCACATCGAAGGTCGAAAGGTGACAGTCGGCCAAACTCGGCGCCCGAGACGCGCGGCCGGGCACGCTCTGCTGCGGCTGATCGAGGGCGGAATCTGCAACACCGACATCGAGTTGCTCCGGGGCTACTACGGCTTCCGCGGACGCCCGGGGCACGAGTTCGTGGCGGAGGTTGTGGAAGCGGAGACCCCGGCGCTCATCGGCCGGCGCGTGGTTGGCGAAATCAACCTCGCCTGTGGACACTGCGATTGGTGCGCCCGCGGTCTGGGACGGCATTGTCCGCGGCGGACCGTGCTGGGCATCGTCCGGCATCCCGGAGCGTTCGCGGAATACCTGACGCTCCCCGAGAGCAACCTCCACGTGGTGCCTGACGAAATCCCAACGTCGCACGCGGTCTTTGTCGAGCCCATTGCCGCGGCTTGCGAAATCCTGGACCAGGTCAAAGTCCCGGCCGGAGCCCACGTAGCCGTACTCGGAGACGGCAAGCTTGGCCTGATGATCGCTCAGGTGCTCCACTCGGCCGGCGCAGCGGTGCTGTTGTTCGGCCATCACCGGCCGAAGCTGAAGATCGCCGAGCGAGCCGGAGTCGAAACAGCGCTCGCGAAGAAGCGCCCACCACGGAAGGCCTTCGACTGGGTGGTGGAAGCGACCGGTTCGGCCGCGGGGCTCGCGGCCGCGCTCGCGATGACGCGTCCCCGTGGCACGGTGATCCTCAAATCAACAGTGCACGGAACGGCCGCCTTCGACACGGCGCCGGTGGTGGTCGACGAAATCACCCTCGTCGGTTCACGCTGCGGCCGCTTCGAGCCGGCGCTCAAGCTGCTGCGCGAGAAGCGGTTGCGCCTGGATGAGATGATCAGCGGCCGCTACCCGCTCTCTGAGGCGGCCCAGGCCTTCGCCCGCGCGGTCGAGCCCGGTGTCTTGAAGATCCTACTGGAAAACCGGCCCTGATCTCAGGCTGCCGGATCCTTCGGAGGCAGGGGTTCGGGCCGGCCAGGGGCCGCAGGGGCTTCACGGCCCTTGGCGAGATCTTCCGCCAGGATGATGGCTTCCGCCAGGTCCCGCATGGGGCGGCGCAGGCGCCGGCTCTCGTTGCGCATACGAAGATACGCTTCTTCCTCGGTGAGGCTCTGTGTCCGCTGGAGTATTCCTTTGGCGCGCTCCACCAGCTTGCGCGTTTCAAGCTGGCGCTTCATTTCCTCCGTCTCCTCGATCAAGCGGGCGTTTTGTGCCGCCAACTGAGCCTTCGCCACGGCGACGCCCATCTGCTCGCCGACGAAGGTCAAGAGGGCGATCTCTTCCGGCTGGTGCAGGTGCTCATCCCTATGATGAACATTGATAACGCCGATCAGGTCGCCGCCGCTGACCAGCGGCACCGAGAGAAACGCCTCGTAGGTGTCCTCCACCAGCACGGGGAATCGCTTGAAGCGTTTGTCCTGAGATGCTTTGGACGAGAGCGCTACCACCGACCGGTGCTCGGCCACCCATCCCGTCACCCCTTCCCCTACGCGAATACTGAGGTGGCCCAACTCTTCGGCATGGGGCACTTGTGACGCGCGCAACACGATGCTTCCGGTATCGGCCTCCAGGAGATAAACCAGGCAGGCATCGCAGCCGGTGACCTGGACGGTCAACCCAATGACCTCACCGAGAATCTCATCGAGCGAGCGCTCCGACGCGACAATGCTGCTGATCCGGTGCAGAAGATCGACTTGGCTGGCCGCTTGCTCCAAACCCTTCCCCCCCACGTCCAAGAAATGAACGCGCTTCGAGGCAACCAAGACCAGATTAGAACGCGGGCGCCCGAGGGGTCCAATGCAAAGTTTTTATGAGGGGTATCGCCGGACTAACCCGTTAAGCATCAGCGTGTTATCCGGTGCGAGACACGACGCCTTCAACCTTTGGGATCCATCGCGTACTGCTTGCGCATCTCCTGGCGGAGGGCAGCCGCCAGCCGGGGCTCTTTCAAGATCAGGTTCTTCTTTTCGTAAGGATCCTTGGCGATGTTGTACAGCTCGTCCTCGCCTTCGTCGGGCGTATTACCGAAGTGGATGAGCTTCCAGTCGCCCTTGCGGACGGCCAATCGTCCCTCGCAATGCCAGTAGATCACCCGTTCCCCGACCGTGCCACCGCCTATAACCGACGGCCAGAAATTGACGCCCTCCACCTTCATCCCCTCCGGGATCGGGCTGCCCGTGGCCGCCGCCACCGTCGGGAGGATGTCATAGATGGCGAGCGCCTCGTGGTTTCTCTTCGGTTGGAGCTTTCCCGGCCAATAGGCCACAGCGGGAACTCGCACGCCTCCCTCGTAGAGCTGGAACTTGAAGCCGCGCAGCGGGCCGCTGCTTCCGTACATCCCGGTGGACGTTGTGGTATTGATAGCCGGGTCCGGGTAGATGTACTCCTTCTTGCCCGGCGGCTCGGCCCCGTTGTCGCTGAAGAAAAAGACCAATGTGTCTTCGGCGAGACCCTGCCGCCGGAGCGCCTCAAGAACCCGGCGAATGCCGTCGTCGGCGTGGCTAACCATGGCGGCGTAATAACGGCGGGACTCAACCGCGTATTTGCCGCGGTACAGCTCCAGCCAATTCGGTTCCTCCTGGAGCGGCAGGTGGGGAGCGTTGAAAGACACGTAGAGGAAGAACGGCTTCGACTTGTCGCGCAGGCGGGTTATGAATTCGACCGCCTCGCCCGCGATCAGGTCCGTCGAGTGACCCTCCTGCCGGATGAACTCGCCGTTGCGGTGCCAGTTGGTTGCGCCCCCCATGCTCGTGTGTTCGTAGAAGTCCACCCAGGGTCCGAGATGACCGTGGGAATGCCGGAAACCGTACGTGCCGGGGCCAAAGTCAAGAGTATTGCCAAGATGCCACTTGCCGGTAATGGCGGTGTCGTATCCGGCGCGGCGCATCAGTTCCGCAATCGTGATCTGGTCGCGGGGCAGCGGCGGCGGAGCTTCGACATCAATCGCCCGGGTGACACCGATCCGGCTTGGCGGACGCCCAGTCATGAGCCCGGCGCGCGTCGGCGTGCAGGTCGGACTGGCGTAGAACTGGGTAAACTCAACGCCCTGCCGTGCCATGCTGTCGATGGCCGGTGTCCGGATGTCCGAGCCGTGAAACCCGAAATCGTGCCAGCCGGCGTCATCCATGGAGATGAGAACGACATTCGGCCTCGAGACCTCTCCCTTTGGGGCCGCCGAGCGGCCGGGCGCTTGGGCGCTCGCACCGGACAGCAGAGCGGCGCACCCCGCGAGCCCGCCGACGAGGAAATACCGGTAAAGAACGTTCATCAGAGTACCCGTGCTCCTTGACGACACCTTCCGGCACTCCTATCTGGGGTCGTGTTTGCGGAAGTCGAATACCGATTCCTTGATCTGGGCTCCAATGACCTCGATGTTCCGGAGATCACGCGTCCCCAAGCCGGCCTCTTCGGCGAGGCGGAGCGTGTTGTCGCGGTTTTCGAACGGCGGCACCCCGCGGTCGGCCATCGGATCGAAACCCATGAGGGCGGTACAGACGGCGTCCGTGGTGACGCAATTCGTTCCGGCCACCAGCAGGCCGGGATGGAGGTGCTTCACGCCGCGCCGGGGCGTCGGAGCCCGGGTGATGGTCTCGATGCCATCAATTACCGCGAAGTCGATGGGCCGGGCCCGCGCGACATCCACGATGATACGCGGGATGCGATAGCCCGCCTCCCGCGGGGAGGCCGGGTCCTTCTCCATCCACCCCGAGGGCTGCCGGGAGCCGGTGTGCAGGATGCCGCGGCCGCCGCGCGGCCACTGGCTCGGCTCTTTCTCGGTCGAGCCCTCGCCATAGATCGTCACCGGCAGGCAGCCGAACAGGTTCTTGATCGAGAGCGTGATCCCAGCGGCTGGGCTCTCTTTGAGCTTGGCCAGGGAAAAGAAAACGTCGCAGTCCTCGTAAGCGTGGTTCATGTCATACCCGTCGAACATGTAAGCGCCGCCGGGCACCATGAAACGCGAGTATTTCTTTGCCGGGCCAAGGAAGTTCGTGTTTTCGAACTCGACGCGCCGCGCCGAGCTGAGAAAGAGCTTCGGGTCCCAATCCGCCCAGGTCATGAACTCCTCGAGGGGCTCCGCTGTGGACCAGGGGCTTTCGAGGAGCCGGATGCGGCCAGCGCCGGCGCGATCCAACAAATGGAGCGTCGCGGCGACAACGTCGGGGTGAATCCACTGCGCACATCCGGGCGGGACATGGCCGATGCGGCTGTCGGCGCGGCCGGTGAGGTTTAGTTTGATCCCGACGGTCTTGCCCTTTACCAACCGCCCGACTCCGCCCAACTGGTCGAACATCGTCTCCAGCCGCGGCAGCACGGCCGTGCCGTAGGTGGGGCAGTTCGCGACGGCGACCGGCGCCGTGGGCAGCGATGCGGCCGCCCGCCGGGACAGGGCGAAGCCGGCGGCCGTCGCACCCAGTGATGCGAAACCGCGCCGGGTAAGCAGCTCTCTCATAGCATCCTCCTAGGTCTCTAGATCCAGTGTCGCGCAGACGGAGAAGGGCGGCAGGTACACCGCGCTTCTGCCGTACTCGTGCGCCACGGGGATTTGCATGGATTCCGGCTTCTCCAACGACCGGAACCGCGCCTGGCGGTATCGGTCGAGAAGGGTGAGCGTTACCGGGTTCAAGCCCGGCCGCCCCGAGTAGTTCACTAGGTGCAGGCGGGCGGATCCGCAGGACGCCGCGGCGAACTTGATGTTCATCGAGCCCGCGTTCGACTGCCGCAGCAAATCGCTGGCGCGTCCTAACAACACGTGGGAGTCGGCCGCCAGCCGCCACGGATCCTCGAAGCCATTCCGGGATATCGCGATCCGTCCGCGGCCGAGGCTTCGTAGTTCGTATTCGAGTCCCAGGACCGGGTCCACGGGGGTCCCCAGGGCAAGGTCCGCGAGGCGGTCTGCCACCAGTGCGCCGCCGGATCGGACGAATTCCACCAGCGCGGTCCTCCAGGCTGGTTGGAGCGGCTGACGATCCAGGTAGACCACCATCCGCAGGCCATCGAAGGGAGGGATGGCGCGAGTCTTGGCGAGAATCCTCACGGGCACGTATTCCCGGGCAATCAGGTTCAGGAACTCGTGGCTGAGGATCTCGTTGTCTCCTGAGAAATCTGACAGCGCCCCCATCACGCCCGGAGAGTGCGTACCCGGCGCCGGGGCCTGTTGGCGGAAAAAAGACAAGGTTCCGAGAATGCCCTGCCAGGTCATCAGGGCGGCTCCGTCGCGCTGAACGAGACCGGCACGGAGTTGCTGATCGAGCGAGATCGCCCAGCGCCCGCCGTGGGCCTCGCAATCGGCGACGGCGACTTGATAAGCGCTCGGGCGCACCACCTGTTTCGTCCCCGGCGGATCGAAGCGAGCCCACGGCGTCTTATCGGGGAACAGCGCCTGGGCGAGTTGGATCCGCCATCCGTTGGAATCGATCCACGGCAGGCCGGTAGGGCCCGCATCGACCGCGTCGCTGTCGCCGCGGGTGGCGACCTTGGGCCAAACACCATCCTCGATACTCCGCACCGAGTGCGGCGGCGCCGACAGAACTGAGAGGCCGGCCCGCTGCGCCTCGCTCTTCAATGGTTTCCAGAGCGAGGTGTCGCTGTCCGACGGAAGGACCAGGCAGTCTATCGGTGAGCCGGCCACGAGCCGCAGGGCGTCCGGTGAGGTCCATTCCGGGGGCCATAGCATTGGCGTCCATCGGGCTGTGTTCTGGTTCGGCATCAGTTCCCCTCATAGGAAATGGCCCGGGTCCAGATCAGCTTGATCTGTTCGTCGGACGTGTTGATGTTGGCGTGGTAGGTCATGCCATCACTCGGGTTCTTGAATGCCGAGCCGGGTTCGAGCCGGAACAGACGCTTGCCCAACAAGGTATGGATGTCACCCCGGACGGCAATCCAGAGGACGTCGGTGCCCAAGGGCCGGGATGCGTGCGGCTGGGCCATCGTGCAGGGGTCGAGATAGACGACGGCCATGCCGGACAACACCGCAAAGCCGTCCTTTCGATTGAAGAGGTGGCGATTGATGTTCACCCAGTGGCT
>CAYRPT010000074.1:6937-10719 GCA_964425895.1 uncultured Solibacteraceae bacterium
GGCTCGTAGTGGTCGAGATCGGAATCTGTCGTTCGTCCCGGATCAGCATGTCCGGCCGCGGCTGGAAGCCATCCGGCACGGGTTCGGCGACAACATACATCACGAGCGCCTCATTGCCCGTATTGGTGAGGGTAAACTGGAGGCGCGCCGGAAGGAACACCGCCACACCGGCTCGAAGTTCGGCCGTCGTCCCGCCCGCCGAGACCATCCCGCGCCCGGATTCCACGTAGAATACCTTCTGCTCATTGGGTAGAGCTTCGGCCGTGGTCGAACTGTTGGGGTAAAGGAATGCGCGGGCAAACTCGGAAAACTGGGTCAAAACCGCTCCCGGCCGGGCGGGCCGAAGCAGCTCACCCTCCTGCCGAGTGAACAGGTCGCGGACGACGAGCGAGCCGTGTTCCTCGCGCGGCGGAGAGTTCTTCCAGTGCGACAGGAACAACGTCATGTCCACGTCCTTGGCGGGATCATACGGCGCCGGATCGAGCTGACTGTAGGGAGCGGGCGCCTGTGCGAAAAGCAGCGCGCCAGCAGAAACAAAAAACGCGAGTTTACATCCGAGGTGCATCTTCTTTCTTGCTTTCGGCCGCGGCGGGCTCCGCCGAGAGCCCGCCGCTCGAATTGATGAACTCAAAAGATCAGCTTCAGACCGAACTGAATCTGGCGGGCGGGTGTGTCGGTAGACGAGATCGTACCGCCCACGTTCCGGTCAACCGTCATGTTGGGCGCCCCGAAATGCGCTTCGTTCAACACGTTGAAGAACTCCGCGCGGAAGTCGAGCCGGAAGCGTTCGGTCAACTGGAACATACGCGAGATGGTGTTGTCGAGATTCACCAAGCCCGGCCCCTCAATAATGTTGACGCCTGCATTGCCGAACGTGTAGGCGGCGGGCACGGTGAACGCGCTCGTGTCGAACCAGCGTTCCGGAGTGCGCTGATCCCGCGGCAGGTTGCCGTTCGCGATCCGGTCGGGCCGGCCGGCTCCGGTCGTGTTAGCTGGGTTGGCCGTGATGCCAGGTGTGAGCGTCATGCCGTTCTGCACCGAGAACAGCGTGGAGAGCTGCCAGCCGCCAATCAGGTTGGAAAGGAAACCGGATCGGACCCATTTCCGGCCCGCTCCCAACGGCAAGTCCCACACCACGGTTGAGAAGAAACGTTTGGGAACGTGCTCGCTCGAGAGGCCTTTCTCGCGTACCATGTCGCGAGTGTTCTGGCTCATCCCGGTCGACATCGTCTTGCTCCAGGTGAAGCCGTTCAGGGTCGAGAAGCCATTGGAGAACCGGCGCTCAAACCTCAGCTCGAGGCCCTGATAGTTGCTTCGACCTTCTGGCACGCTGGTGGTGACTCCGGCGAGAGCCGGGTACGTCCGCCGCGCGGCGAGCCCGCCGGGGCCGGGGACCGGCTGGTTGAGATCGACAGTGCCGGTCCGCTGGTGCACACCGTTCGTGCCGACGTAGGCGACCGAAACAATGGCATTGCCCGGTACACTTTGCTGCACGTTGATGTTCCACTGGTGGGTGAGGCCGTCCGGGAACTCGTAAGGCCAGGCGGAAAACAGCGCCCGGCCGCTGATGACTTCGGGCTTCAGCGCATCGGCCGGGAAACCGTTGCGCACGATCAGGTTCGACGTGGCGCTCTGGTTCGATGTCGGGAAGTCGGCACGGAGGTAGATCGGCGGGTTCATTACCGGGAGCAGGTCGAAGTTGACCGGCACCGTGTTGTCGTAGAAGACGCCGTAGCCCGCCCGGATGACCGTCGAACTGGTCGCCTGGTAAGCCAAACCGATCCTCGGCGCGAAGTTGTTCCGATCCGGCTGCTGGAACGAGCGCTCCTCGTGGGAACCGTCCGGGTCGGCCAGCACGATCGTCCCGGCGCCGGGAAGACGCGGATCGAAAACGAAGTTCGCCAACCGGTCGCGCCGCTCATGGAACGGGGGCATGTATTCATAGCGCAAGCCGAGATCGAGGGTGAGCTTACGGCTGAACTTGAAGTTGTCCTGGAAGTAGACTTCGAAGGCCGTGGACATCAAGGTGTGGTCCAGCGGCGTGCTCAACTGAGCGTTGTTGGTCAGTCCGAGCACGGCGTCGGCGATCGAGTTGTTCGTTCCTTTGCCGGCCTGGGCCGCGCTGAACTGCCCGTTGAAAATGAATCGGCCGCGCGCGAAATCCGTGGTGCCCGCATACCGCCGGAAGTTGCGGATATTCCCGCCCACCTTGATGGAGTGCTTGCCTTGGGTGATCGAGAGGTTATCCACGATCTGCTTGAGGTCGACGATCTTGGGATCCGGGGCATAGCTGCGGTCGCCGATGTTGGTGAATCCGCCTGGGCTGAAGAACGGCAAGCCGGTAATGTCGCCGCGCTCGTAGAGCCCCTTGAAGCCGTACTCCTTCCACAGGTATTCGGTAGTCGGCGTATCGATCTTGCCGTCGTTGCGCGAATAGGCGACGCGTACCTCGTTGACCATGTTCGCGTCGGCGAAAACATGCGTATGGCTGAAGACCGCCGCGTGGGCGACAGCCAACCGGATCGCGGTGGCGCCTCCGTTGGCCGGTTCCGGCAGGTTGCCCGGTTCCAGGCGGTCACGGTCATGGAAGCTGTACCGGAGGAAGATCGTGTCGCGGTCGCGGAACCGGTGGTCGAACCGCGCATCCACTTGTTCGTCGTCATCGTTGCGCGAAGGATTGTAGAGGTAGTTCTGGACACCCTCGCGGTTGGGCGCCGGGTAGAGCCTCAGTACCTGGATGGCTACCGGATCGATGCGATCATTCGGAATTCGATTGCCGGGAAAGGCCTGGCGTTTTCCGTCGGCCGCCTGCGTCGCCGGGTCGTAGATGACCTGGGAGCCAAAATCCCCGCTGATCTGGGCCGGCGTCGGGATCGTGTTCAGCCAAGTCAGCTTCTCCCGTATCCTCGTACCCTGATAGCTGGCGAAGAAAAAGGTTCTATCGCGTTGGATTGGTCCGCCAAATGTGCCGCCGAACTGATTCTGACGGAAGGGCGGTTTGTCCCGTCCGCTATTGAAGAAGTTGTTGGCGTCGAGAACGTCGTTTCGCAAGAACTCGAAGGCGGTGCCGTGAAACTCGTTGGTTCCCGACTTCGTCGTCACCTGGACGACGCCGCCTCCTCCGCGGCCGAATTCGGCCGAAAAGTTATGGGTCTCCACGCGGAATTCCTGAATAGCGTCGACGGACGGCTTGACGGCCTGGTTGGAAGCGATCACGATCCCGTAATGGTAGTTGCTGTTGTCCATCCCGTCCATGACGAACTGGTTCTGGAGCCAGCTTGCGCCGTTGACGGAGAAGGCGTCGGTAACGAAGTTGCGGTTTCGCGCGGGGATCACTCCCGGGGCCAACACCGCAAGCTGCTGGTAATTGCGGCCGTTGAGCGGCATCTGGGTGATCGTAGTGTTCTCGATCACCTGGTTCAGGTTGGAGGTTTCCGATTGCAGCAATGGCGCCTGGCTGGTCACTTCGACCACCTCGGTGACCGAGCCAACCTGCAACTCGACGTCGATGCGGGCCCGGTCGCCCGCTGATAGCCGGACACCGGAACGTTGCACCGTCTGGAACCCTTGGGCGGTGATGCCCAAGTCGTACGAACCAATCGGTAGCGCTGTTACCGAATAGCTGCCCGTTTCATTGCTTTCCGCGCGGTACTTAAGACCGGTCGCGGTGTTGGTCGCCTCGATGGCCGCTCCGGGAACGGCGGCGCCGGAAGCGTCGGTAACAATTCCGGTGATGGTGGCGGTGTCGGGCAGAAGGCCCATCACCGCCAGCATGGACACGG
>CAYRPT010000075.1:0-7133 GCA_964425895.1 uncultured Solibacteraceae bacterium
CCCGGAACTGGAGGCTATCAACGCGTTTCTGGCCGCCGCCGGCGCGTCCCCGGCGCGCCTGTTCCCTGTCGGCGATGACGTTCTCCAGACCTGGCACCGGGAAGGCGAGCGTCGCCGGGGACGGCCGCTTCACGACCTTCGGCTCTTCTTTCGTGTCCGCCTGTCGCAGCCGGGGACAGCCGCAGCCGTGTGCGACACGCTGAACCGGTTCGCCATCGTCGAGCTGGCCTATCCGGTGCCGGGCGTCTCCGACCCGAGGGCGACGGCCGTTCCCCGGACGGCGTCCGATCCTTCGCCGAACTTCGAAACGCTCCAGGGCTACCGCGACGCCGCCCCCACGGGCATCGACGCGGATTACGGCAACACCTTTAGCGGCGGCCAGGGCACCGGCACCCTGATCGCGGATGTTGAGACCGGCTGGACCGACGACCATGAGGATATCCGCCACAAGGCGGAGGACCGTTGCGTCGGTTCCATCACGCCGAACTATCCCTGGGACCACGGAACCGCGGTGCTGGGCGAACTCATCGGGGAGAACAACCAGTCCGGCGTCAAGGGCATCGTCTACGACGCCGACGTGGTGATGTCCTCCCACGGCGGCTTCGACGTCGCGGGCGCCACCGCCAGCGCCATCGCCGAACTCGCCGCCGGAGATATTCTCGTTCTCGAGGTGCAGTGCTCGGGTGGGCCGCCGGGTCCGTATCCCTGTGAGTACGACGATTCCATCTACGCTTTGGTGGAGACGGCGACCGCGAACGGCATACACGTATTTGCGGCGGCGGGCAACGGCAACCGGAACCTGGACCTGCCGGACTACGGCGGCAAGTTCAACCGCGCCGTGCGCGACTCCGGAGCGGTGATCTGCGGCGCCTCCGACGGCGTCAGCCTGAACAAGGCCGGCTTCTCAAACTACGGCTCCCGGGTAGACGTTCACGGCTGGGGCTACAACGTTACGACTGCCGGCTACGGCGATCTTTACGGGACCGACGTCCGCAATGAATATACGGACGGCTTCAACGGAACCTCGTCAGCGACCCCGATCGTGACCGGCGCCGGCGCCATCCTCAACAGCATCCACCGCACCGATTATGGAACGCCTCTTGATCCTCTGGCGCTGCGCTCGCTGCTGGCGAGCACCGGCACCCCACAGGGATCGGGCGGCAACATCGGCCCGCGTCCAAACGTCCGTGCCGCCATCGACAGCCTGAACCTGCCCCGGATTGCGCTGGGCGCCGTGTCGCCCGCATCGGCCACGATCCAGATCAAGGGCCAGGCGGGCGATGACTACGTGCTCCTGTACGCCACGGCGGTCCGAACGGCGCCGGTACAACTCGACCCCCTCGGCTACCTGTTTCTCGGCGGACGCGTGGGGACAGCGGCCCAAGGCACGATTCCGCCCTCGGGCGTGGCGGAGGTGACTCTACCAGTGGCTCCGGACCCCGGCCTTCCGGGCGTCCCGGCGGGGGCCTACTTTCAGGCGGTCGAGGTGTTTCGCAACGGCCAGCCTGGCACCGGCGCCTTCACCAATTACTTGCGGGCGCAGTAACACCCGTTCAATAGCGGGCCGTCGTGACGCGGCCTTCCCGGTCGCCGCGCAGCCACACCGAGAGCGGTGCGTGCGGCGCCGGGGAGGGCCACGGCATGGGGAATCGCAACAATTGCTTTTGGCCGCCTCCGGCGACGGGGGTGGGAAGGGCTCCGATGGGGATCCCGCTTTCCCCTTCCCAGCCCGCGCGCTCGATCAACTCGAGCTCCTCTCCCTTCACCTCCGCCCAGAAGCGGCCATCTCCGGCGGGCTCACCGGTGAGCGCGAATTCGTCAATCCTCGGCAACCGGACCACCGTACCGAGGACGTAGGGCTCGCCGGCGCCTTGCGCCTCCGTTCCGGCCGTAACCGTCAGGGTGCAACCCGCCTGGCCCACCAGGCCGGGGTCGAAGGACAGGAACAGGGTACCCGAGCCGGTAGTGCGGAGGCGCGGCTCCGGGCCGGATCCGGCGATTCGGGCCGCCTGCCGCTGAAGCGTAAGCGTCTCTTCCCGGCACGCCAGGATGATCTCGGGCTGCGACTCGAGCGGGCCCACTTGCAGCGACAAGCTCACCAGCGAGCCGGCCGGGAGCTCCCCGTCGCGCAAGGCCACCCCCAGTTCCCCCGCGAGCGACCTTTGGACGCTGCCGATGCGGGGCCGCGGGCCGATTACTTCCAGTGCACCCGGCGCCGGCACCTCTTCGCTTACACCCTCTACCTTCATCCGGATCGCCAGCCGGTCGCCTTTCCGGGCTTCGGGGGACAACCGAACGGTTAGCCGGCCACCCGTCAGGCTCAGCTCCGCCCGCTCCGCCCGAAGTGACTCGATCCGCTCGAGACCTTGTCCGCTCACCGCCAGAACCTGTTCCGGCTCACCCTGGTTGACCCGCAGCGGCAAGCCGGCCAACGTCGGGTGCGGGGGCAGGACGCGAATCGGGGTATCCTTCACGATTCCCCCCGGGAACGTGAGCGCGATACGGTAACGGCCGGACAACACGGAACTGGTATCCACGGTGACTGTCAGCTCATGCTTGGGGCCGGGAGGCGCTGCCGATGGGAACTCCATCGGGAGTTTCACGGCCTCCGCGCCGCCGCTCTCCGCCCGCAATTCCGCGGATTCGGTGAACTGAAAATCGCATCCGGTGAGCAGCACCTCGACCGGGCCGCTGCCGTGCACCAGCCGGTCGCGCGATCGCTGATCCGCGACGGCCGGGCCGGCCGATGGGTCGATCTGGTGAACCGTGATGTCGCCGGTGGCCTGGAAGCGGTCCCAATCCCAGCGCGCCGAAAGCCGGTACACCCCCGGTTTCCACTCGCCCTGTCGAAGATCGATGCGAAGAGCTTCGCGTTCCGGAAGGGGTTGTACCGTGACATCCCCGGCCTTTCCGTCCGCCGCCGGCTCCAAACGCCAGTCCGCGGCGCTGCGCAAACGGTCCCAGAGTCCTTCCAGTCCCGCCTTCACCCGGATCTCGGCGGCCGCCCCGGCGGCGACATGGACCGGTCCGTCAAGTTCGATGCGGGGTGGATCCGCGTCCGGCACGCGGACAGCGTAGAGGTAGGCCGGACGGCTGCGCGATTTCGGAGGTCGCCGCATGGCGCACAGCGTCATGGTATGCTCCGGGGCCTCCTGGACAAACGCGGAACGAAAATCGGTGCCCGGGAACATCATCGAGCTGAGGTTCACGAACATGGCCGCTCCGCCCGCCGCCAATCCGACCGGAGTGCCGAAGAACAGGCCCGCCACGGAGGACGCGAGCATGGCCGACTGCGCCATCCGCTGCTGCGGCTGCGGAGCCAGGGGATCGTAGTTGGCCAGGGCGGGGTTGAGCGCGCTCATTAGAACGGCCAATTGCTGATCCTTCGCCCCGTTCCAGTTCACTTGCGGAATGCTGCGGCCATAGCTGCTCGAGAAGCCTCGCAGGGCGGCGTTGAGGTTCTCCGTGGCGCTCGGGGTTTGGTCCCAGGCGGCGAGCGATTCGAGCACCTGCTCCGTTCTCTGCGTCTGGGTGGCGTAATCGGCGAGCTGGCTCACGAGCTCCCGATCCTTCTCCACCAGCGAGCTGACTTTGCCGATGTCCAGGCCGCTTGGCCCGTACACGAGCGCAATCACCTTGACGCGGAAAGGCACGCTCCATTCCGCGAAGGTCTTTGCCGGGTGCGGCTTCAGCACGGTCAGCTTTCCGTGGGGATCCGCGGGGGCCAGCACCAGGGCGACTCTGCCTTCAATCTCCCGGCCGCCCGGAGGGTTCACCGGCGCATACACGAGACGGCATCCCGGGGCAACCCGATGGACCGAGCGCACCGGGATCGGCACTTTCGTAGTGTCCCCGGGCTGTACCACCAATTGGAAGTTCAGCAGCGGGGCGCCGGCGGAACAGGCAGCGAATCCAATGGGTTTCGCGAGGATCAGCACGAGAGCCGCGCACAGCAGGCGGACCATTCCCATCAGTATGGCAGACGCATCCACCGCCATCGGGTTTCGGGCAGAAGCTGCCCGTCGAACTTGTCCGGGCCCGGTCCGCCGGCTGGTCGCCCGAAAACGGCGCCTGCGCAGGAGGCGAGGTCTTGGCGGAAGTCCGCAAGGACCTTGCGGCCGGTTTCCATCCCGGCCGTCAGTAGTTGATCTTCACGCCGAACTGGAACTGCCGGGGGTTGAGCGCTCCAGTGAACGAAAGCGGATCCGTGGGGATTCCCCGGATGCCTTCGAGCGGCCGCGGGAGGTCATCCACCGTGATGTCGCCGGCTACGTTGTTGATGCTCTTGAAGTTGGTACGGTTGAGCACGTTGAAAACCTCGGCCAGGAACTCGATGTTCCGTCGTTCCCCCCATCGGAAGGTGCGCTTCAATCGCAGGTCGACCGAGAAGTAGTCAGGTCCCCGCCCGATGTTGCGCCCGGCGCCATGGGGACGGTGCGTGTTGGGATGCCGGTCACCCACGTTGTCGAATCCGACCAGCACGTTGAACGGCCGGTACGAGCTCGCCACCACGATGGGAGAGAAACTCCAATCCGCCAGCGTGGCCTTCAGGGCGCCGGCGTCTTTTCCCAGCGAGTAGGGCGACACAAACATTGCGTTGCCAACCACCCGGTGGCCGCGGTGAAACGCGGAGAGAGCGCGCTCCGCCCGGGCATTCAACTGGTCCTGCGGCTGGAAGTCCGAGTTGAAATCCGTCACTTCGTCGATGGCCTTGCTCCAGGTATAGTGGACGTCGAAGCCCACGTTCCTCTTCATGCGGCGCGTCAGCCGCAAGGTCATGGCGTGATAGAAGGAGTTGGCCGTCGACTCGTAGAAGTTGTTCTGGAAGATGAGCGGATTATAGAAGCCGTAAATCGGCCGGCCGTCTTCGGTAGTGCCTTTCCGGTAAATATTCCGATCGAGCGACTTCGGCAGGTGAATCCCGCGGTTGAAATTGTATCCCGCCGAAAGGGCGAAATCGCCCACCGCCCGTTCGATCTCGAAGCTGGCCTGGTGCGCCCACGGATTGACGTAGTTCTCGTCGGCTCCGAAGAATACCTGAAGCGGGAGATTCGGACCGACGTTGATGCCGAACTGCTCCAAATCACTGGGGGCGATCGTACGTTGCCCAATCACTCCCTGGGTGGCGAGGGTCTGGTAGACGTCGGCTGAGGTCAGCAGCTCGCCCGTTATGGGATTGACGACTCCGGGGACACCGGTCAGCGGCAGAAACACCTGGGAGATCTGGTCTCCGTCGAGCGTATCGACCACGTTGGGTATCTGGCCGTTGATCTGGGAGTAGTACATTCCATAGCCGCCGCGGATCACCGTTTTGTGACTGCCAGAGGGCATCCAGGCAAAGCCGAACCGCGGCGCGATGTTGTTGCCGTCGGTGCCGATCACCTCGGGGTTCACTTCGAGGTCGTAGCGGAGCCCGAAGTTGAGGAGCAGGTGAGGCGTGATGCGGTAGTTGTCCTGCACGAAAAAGGCGTAGCGCTTCGACCAGCCCGTCCATGACGGCGAGCCGAAGCCCTGCTGGTAGAAGATCGGAAGCCCCAGGCTGAACGACTGGAGTGCCGAGACCGGCTGGTCCAGATTGCTCACGAGATCGGGCCGCCCGAACAACTGGAGCAGCAAACCGAGCTTGTCGGCGGCGGCCGGGTCGCCCGCTCCATTGATGATCGAGCGCAGCGGAATCGCCTCGCCGAAGCCAAACCGTCCTCCGAAGAAGGTCTCGGACTCGGCCGTGTCCTGGACCGGGTTAATGTCGTAACCGAACTTCAGATCGTGCTTGCCGCCGATGCGGCTGAAGGTCTGCCGCCATTGGTAGTGGCGCTCAATGGTGGTGGACGGCAGAAAAATGTCGCGGCCGAACAGACCGAAACCGTTGATGTTCAGCTCGGGCCCGATGGCGTCGGTCGGTTCCACCTCGATGTTGCCATAGCTGAACATGGCGCGCGTCTCCATCACCCAGGTGGGGTTGAAGATGTAGGTGTCGCTGAGCACCGCCGTCGAGTCGATCAGGTCGACCCGGCGCCCGCGGCTCACGCCAATCAGCGCCCCGAATTCGGTGTTGTCGTTCCGGTCGCGCGCCACGCTGCCCCGGAAGAAGATCTGGTGGTAATCCGTGAACTGGTGATCGAGCCGGAAGGAACCCTGGGTGGTGGCGCCGTCGAACGGAAACGTTCCGCTGTTCGATTCGAACAGCCGGAGGGTGGCCGGGTTGCTCGCGGGGGTCAGCGCCTGGCGCAACTGCTTCGCCTGCCCCTGGATGTCCTGCGTGGGCACCTTTTCCAGGAAGCCGATGAGCTTCTCCTGTGACGCCGTCAGGGCGTAGAACGCCGAGGTGTCCTGAAGGATGGGGACGAACGACGTCTCGTGCCGGTCGAGCCGCTCGAAAGCTCCAAAGAAGAACGTCTTGTCCTTTCTGACCGGACCCCCGAAGGTCGCCCCGTACTGGCCGCGCGTATAAGCCGACTTGGTCGGGTCGAAGTAATTGCGGGCCTGGATGGACCTGTGCCGCAGGAAGCCGAAAAAGTTGCCGTGAAGGCTATTGGTCCCGGACTTGGTGACGATATTCACAGCTCCGCCCGTGGCCCCGCCCAGCTCGGCCGAAAAGCTGTTCTGATTGATCTGGAATTCACGGACCGCCTCCTGGCTGACCGAGGGACGGACACCCCCGGAATTCGAGTAGTGCTCGGCGCCGTCGATGCTGAAGATGTTGCCCCGCCCGTTGCTGCCGCCGAAGCTTAAGCCGGACTGCGGAGTCTGCGCCACCCGGAAATCGGTGTCGTCGGCCATCGAAGTCGTGTCCACGACCCCAGGCGCCAGCAGCGCGAAGTCCAGGTAATTGCGCTGGTTGATCGGCAGCTCGCTGATCCGCTCCGTTTCGATCGTGGTGGCCTGCTGCGTACGCTGGGAATCCACCACGGCGGCATCGGCGGTAACGCTCACCTCGGTGGTGACCGCGCTCACGGCTAGGGTGACGTCGACGGCCACCGTATCGCCGACGCGCAGGATGACGCCCTCGACGACTTTCGTAGCGAATCCTTCCGCCTCGAGTCGAAGGTCGTACGCGCCGGGCGGCATCACGGAGAAAGTAAACCGGCCCGCTTCATCCGTGGTCGTGGAACGCCGGATGCCCCGCTCGGCGT
>CAYRPT010000075.1:7143-10602 GCA_964425895.1 uncultured Solibacteraceae bacterium
CGTTACGTTCACCGACGGCAGCGCCGCGTCCGTCTCGTCGAGCACCCCGCCAGTGATGTTGCCCGAGCTGATCTGCGCCTGGCCAAATACCACCGGCGCGCAGACGAGCACAATCAGCCAGCAGACGATCACAGTTGTCAAACTCATACTCCCCTCTTTCGCGGGGTCGCTCCGTCGCGGTCTCCCCCGTAGCGGTTCTCCTGTTCTAGTGTGGGCGCTTCGCCCCGTGCCGGCCCACTGCTCACTCCCCGACGCGGAATCATGAGCCTGAGCCTGACGGCGCCGGCCGGCGGGAGACTCTCCCTCCTCGCATCTCCCCTCCTCCGCCCGCCGGGACACCTCTCCAACCTTCCTCCCCGGTGCGGGAAGCGCCACCGCGCTACCGGAGCGCACAACGCGGCGCGCGACCCGGCGGCCGCAAAGTCCGCTGACTCCAGCCACCCCGAGGCGGCGTCGTGCCCCGAATCACCGGAAAGCCAGCGATACTTCGGAAGGTACCACATGGGGACAGTGTGTCGCTATGGACCTTTGTGTCTAGAGGGTTACGCTAAGTACTAGCGGGTAGTACCAGCCGGGTGGCATCCACCTTGACGATCAGTGCTCCGGCTGCGCTATCATCGGGGCAGGTCCTCGCCCGCTGGCCCAATCGACGAACAAACTTGGAAGGGATGAAATGACTCTCATGAAGCTTGGCGGTAGTATTGCGCTCTCTCTGGCCGCGCTGCTCGTTTCGGCGACGAACGCCGTCGCAGCGCCCGCCATTAACGAGGGGGGCGTGGTGAACGCCGGCAGTTTCGCCGCCTCGACGCTGCCGAACGGCGGGATTGCCCAGGGCGCCTGGTTCTCGATCTTTGGCTCCGGACTTGGACCCGCGAGTGTCGTCGTGCATCCGCAACTTCCCTATCCCACCGACCTTTCCGGCGTGACAGTGAAAGTGACGGGCAGTTCTACGTCGGTGAACGCCTATCTTTGGGTCGTCTCGGGCGGCCAGATCAACGCCATTATGCCGTCGAACGCGCCGGTGGGCGACGCTGAGTTGACCGTCAGCTACAACGGCGAGACCAGCGCTCCGGCGAAATTGAAGATCGTCAAGAGCACGTTCGGCGCCTTCACCCCCAGCCAGAACGGCCAGGGCCCCGGCTGGGTCTTCAACTTCATCGATTCCGGCAACCAGCCCGCCAACACCAACAAATCGACCGCCCGGCCCGGGCAGTTCGCCACCGTCTGGGGCACCGGCCTCGGACCGGTGCCGATTCCGGACAACGTCGAGCCGTTTCCGGCCGCCGGAAACGACGTGAACGTACTGGACCTGAAGGAAGAAGCGAACGTGAAGGTCTTCGTCGGCACGGCCCAGTCCCCGCAGGTCTTCTATGCGGGGCGCAGCGCCCAGTTCCCGGCCCTTGATCAGATCACCTTCCAGGTGCCCGAGAACGCGCCCACCGGGTGCTGGGTGCCGGTCACGGTCGAGACGGACGGCGTGCCCAGCCCCGCGTTCAAGATGGCGATCGATGCGGCCGGACAACCTTGCGCCGATCCGCTCAACCCGTTCACGCCGATTCTTACCGGGGGCGGCGACCTCGGCGTGATGCTGCTGATCCGCGCCGACGGCCAGCTCGCGCTGGGTGGCCCGGGTACGGCCCCGACCGAGTTTACCTGGGACCTCTTCGCCGGCAACTTCGCCACCCAGCCGGGCGGCGACTTCGCCTACAACTTCTACATGTCGCTCCCGCCGCTTGGCGCCTGCGTCACCGCCGCGGTTCCCCTTGACATACTGGGCTTCTTGGGCTCCGGCTCGCTGCCGGACATCGATCTCGGCACGGAGATCGACGGCGGAAACGGAATCACGCTGCGGCGGAGTTCCGACGGCGAGGTGGTACAAATTCCCAAGGTCGATAACCGGTATGTGGAGACGACAGGTGGAGGGCTGCTCGGGGGCCCGCCTCTGTTCTGGAACGCCGGAGCGTTCAACATTACCAGCCCGGGCGGAACCGCCGTGGGGCCGGTCAACTTCAACGTGAACTTCCCGCAGTCGGTCCAGTGGACCAACGCCAACGTGACGGAGATCAACCGCTCTCAGGGTTTCACTTTCACCTGGCAGGGCGGCGATCCATCCCAGGTGGTGGTGGTCGCCGGGGTCAATGTGGGCATTATCAGCAAGATCGCCGCGGCGTATTACTGTTTCGGACCCCAGCAGGCCGGCCAGTTCACCGTGCCGCCGGTGGTGCTGAATTCACTGTTCCCTACCGGAGAGCCCGGCACGACGCTTGGTTTCGCCGGTGTCGGTGTGATCCCGGTGAACGACATCGCCCAATTCCAGGCGCAGGGCCTCGATGCCGGGGTGGCTCTCCCGGCGATTGTGGATCTGCGGACCGTCAGCTACCGATAGCCTGATTCGGGGAAAGGCACGGGACAGCGGACTCGCGCCGGCCAGCGCGGCCGGCTCTGGACGCCTCGCGGCGATACGGCGGCGGACCTTCCTCACGAACCGTTATGATCGAAGATCTGACGGTTCAAAGTCAGATGCAACGTGGGAAAGGTCTCCGATGGGCAAGCTCTTCTTCGCCGTCCTTCTCGCCGCCTTCGCCGGCCCGCTGTTCCCGCAGAGCCTTTCGGGCCAGGCGACGATACACATCAACGCCGGCGCCAGGGCGCCGTATGCGATTCCTCGAACCGTTTTCGGCACATTTCACGAGCCGATCCTGAGCTCGAACTACGGCGGCCTCTGGGCGCAGATCCTCACCAACCCCAGCTTCGAGGAAAATCTATGGAGCGCCGGCAACGTGGAACGGATGGTGCAGAATGAGCCGGCCCTGCGGGATAGCTCTCGAATCGGCCTTCCCTTGCCCTGGGAATCGTTGCGCCCGAAGCAGGGCTGGCGTTTCGAGCCGCGATGGGCGGACGCCGCCAACTCGAGCCGGTCTCTGTACATCATGGCGCTGCCGGGCATGGAGACGGGGGTCCGGCAATCGGTTTATCTGCCCCTTCAGCGCGTGCTCGATTACACCGGCTACGTCTACGTCAAGCCGTCAAGCGGCCCGGTGGAAGTCGGTGTCTCGATCCGCCGGCGGAACAATCCGGATGAGATATTCGCCAGCGCGGGTTTCACCGCGCGCGGTGAGGAGTGGACGAAGTACGGGTTCAAGCTTTCTGTGCCCCGGGGCAGGCTCTCTCCCAATGAGCCGGCCGATTTTGTCATCGCGCTCCGCGATGGCGCACGGGCGCTCATCGACCAGGCGATCCTTTTCCCCGCCGATCACATCGACGGCCTCGACCCCGAGATCGTCGCTCTGGCCCGGGATCTCAAGACTCCGGTCCTGCGCTACGGCGGCAATTTCACCTCCGGCTATCACTGGCGCGACGGCGTCGGTCCCATGGACCGCCGCGTCAGCATGATCAACCAGGCGTGGGGATTGCCCGAATACAACCACTTCGGCACCGACGAGTTCCTGCGCTTCTGCG
>CAYRPT010000076.1:0-10575 GCA_964425895.1 uncultured Solibacteraceae bacterium
GTGTCAGGTTGTCCGTTGTGCCTTGACGGATGCCGGCCGGCCGCCCGCGCGACCGGCGTGGCGGGTAAGACTGCTCGCTCCACGAGAGACCGCCAGCGTGGCGGGTAAGACTGCCCGCTCTGCCCCCTATCGTGGAGCGGGCCGCCGGGCCGCGTCGATCGTCAGGATTTCGAGAGGGTTACGAAACGCCTGCCCGTGATTCACAAGCCGGGGTCCGCTGGCCCCGGCTGTGCTAATTTGGAGGTCTTCCATGAGACCCTTACTCATCACCGTTGCGGTCGCGCTGCTGCTGGCCTCGGCCGCGATCACGAATAACACGCAGGCTGGTGGACGCCGGATCGAGTTCCCCAACGTCCCCGGATATCTCACGCTCAAGTGCGACCTGCACATGCATACGGTATTCTCCGACGGAAATGTTTGGCCCAACATTCGCGTGCAAGAGGCGCTTCGCGACGGTCTCGACGCCATCGCCATGACGGATCATCTGGAGTACCAGCCTCACAAGGAGGACATCCCGCACCCGGACCGAAACCGATCCTACGCGATCGCCGTCGAAGCAGCCGGGAAGGAACCGCTGATCGTTCTCGGGGGATCCGAGATCACGCGCAGCATGCCGCCGGGGCACTCGAACGCGATCTTTCTCGAAGACGCCAACCGGCTCCTCCAGGACGACCCGGTGGCTGTGTTTCGGGAGGCCAACCGCCAGGGAGCCTTCACGTTCTGGAACCACCCCCACTGGACCGACCAGCGGCCTGATGGCGTGGCGACGCTGACGGATCTCCACCGCCGCCTCATCGATGAGGGCCTCCTCGAAGGCATCGAAGTCGTTAATGAAACGACCTACTCGGACGAGGCGCTCCAAATCGCCCTCGATCACAACCTGACGATCCTCGCGACATCCGACATTCATGGATTGATTGACTGGGAGTACGACGTACCGAATGGAGGACACCGCCCGGTCACACTCGTCTTCGCCACCGAGCGTACCGCCGCCGGGATCAAGGAAGCGCTGCGGGCACGGCGAACCGTCGCCTGGTACAACAACCTTCTGGTGGGCCGCCAGGAGCACGTTCTGCCGCTGATCAAGAGCTCTCTGACCGTCCGGCAAGCCGCCTATCTCGGTGACTCCAGCGTGCTGTCCGTGTTGTTCGAGAATTCGTCCGACGCTGAGTACATCCTCGACAACAAGAGCCCGTACACGTTCCATGCCGATGCGGATGTGGTGACCCTGAAACCGCACCGGCAGACGCGCCTTGATATCAAGACCCGGAATCGAACCACGGCCGTTTCGCTCACGTTCGATGTCTTGAACGCCGTGACCGCGCCCGGCAGGCACCCGGAACTGGCGCTGGAAGTCGCCGTCAACCAGTAAGTCGAGCTGGAATAGCTTGCAGGTGAGGCCCGCCCGGAACCCGGCAGCAGTATCGGCTGGGTCCGGCTGCGGCCGGGCCTAACGGCTCCCGGCGGCAGTCGCTTCCCCGATGAGCTCGTCGAGCACCGGCGCGGGCAGGGTGGCGTTGACTTGCACGGTAGCTTCGTTTTGGAGCACCGAAACCGCGTCCAGGGCGGCCGCCATCGCCGGACGATCCTTTACGCCAAACCGCCCGAGTCCCACCAGCGCCTGGAGAGCCGAGACCAGGGTTTGCGCGTCTTCCGGCGCGGCGCACTCGGCCTCGGCCATGAAGATCAGACCGTCGAGCAGGTTCGCCATCGCACGGAAGCGCTCAATCTTCTGCATCATCCGCGCGAAATTGAGCATGGGGCCTTGCGTCTCTCCGGCGGGGAGCGGCGGACCGCCCAGCGCCACCGCCCAGACCTGGTTGGAGGGATCGATGCCCTCGGTCATTCTCAGGAGCGCCGGCGGCGGTCCGGTGGCCCCGCCTCGCTGGTCGATGGCTGCCCGCACCCGCGGGACCAGGCCGGCCACCGCCGTGGTGGCATTCACGAACGCGACGCCGGCCCGGCCGTCGCTGACGATCAGGCAGCCCTTGTAGGAATCCCGCTGGGCGCCTTCCCATTCCAGGCGCGGTTCCAGGCCGGTTTCGGAGAACTTACCGCGCACCATGACGACGGTGTCCGCACCGTTGTAGGCCGCCAGCGCCTCCCACAGGTTCTCCGGCTTGACGCCGGTCTTCGAAATGAGATCCGCCAGGGAGGACTTGCCCGGGGCGGCGACGTAGCGCCGGTAGAGCGGGGTTTCGCGCAGTTGATCCAGCCGCGCACCGGCGAGCATCACGGTGTCCGGGGGGACCAGGGTGGCCATGGCCGGGTCGATCACCACGTGGGGCGGGGTCTTCGGACCACAAGCAAGAAAGACAGCAAGGACCGGCACGACGGTCACGGGAGAGACGCGCATGTCCCTTCATTATCAACCTGGGAGTCGCGCTCGCGTCCGCTGCCCACCCGCGCGGCGCTCACCGGCCCCGCTGCAAAACCCGGGCGATTGCGGCCGCGCAGCGCCGGCCAAGCCGGGCCGAGCCGGCCGCGTCGAAGTGAACGTCGTCGGGCTTGACGTGAGGAATTCGCTCCGCCCGGATGAAGGCGTTCAGGTCGTCGATTTCGATGCCGTGGCGCGTCATGATTTCGGCGGCCACGGCGTTGTAGCGCTCTTCGTGGCCGGCAATCCGGCCGAACGCACCGGGCGGCACCGGCGTGGTGGGCCGCCAGATGAGCTGGGCCCCGCTCTTCTTCAGCCGGACGACGAGCATCTCCAGGTTCCGCCCGTATTCCTCGATCGGAACCTTGAGCCGCCCCGTTTCGGGCGCCACCCGGTCTCCGCGTTCATCGACGTACTTGAGGTCGTGAAGGCCCCAGTTGAAGTGGATCACGTCCCAGGCGCCGGAACCCAGCCAGCGGTCGAGCTTCGCCAGGCCCTCGACGGTCGATTCGCAGTTTTCCGCCGGCCGGTGGACGTTGGCGACGCCGCGCAGCGCTTCGCGCAGCGGGAGGGTATAGCCGATGGAGATGGAATCGCCGAGGATGAGAACGCGCGGCAAGCCTGGCACGTCCGTCACGGGGGCAAACTCGGGCCTCCCGGTTTCCGGCGCGGGAAGCGCTGCCGCCGCGAGGGCGGTCCAAAGCACCGGGCGTAGAGTTCGTATCATGGATGGTCCCTTTCGTTCGTTTCCGGCATGGCGCGCCGGCCGGCTGCCAGGTAGGCGAGAAGCTTAGCCTCCCGCCGGCCGAGCGTGACGGAGTCCAGGATGAGGCCGGCCGCTCCGCTGATGAGGCCGCTCAGCACCATGCCGGTGGCCAGGATGGCGGTGGGGAAGCGCGGCACCAGGCCGGTGGCCAGGAACTCTTCGACGACGGGAAAGGCCAGCGCCAGGGCCGCCGCCACCAGCGCCGCGCCGATGCTCCAGTAGTAGGCCAGCGGCCGCTCGCTCCGGACAAGACCGGCGATCTTCCAGACCACGCGGAAGCCGTCGCGGTAGGTGCGCAGCTTGCTCGCCGAGCCCGCCGGCCGCGGCTGGTAGCGCGTGTCGATTTCGGCCACGGGAAGCCCGAGGGTGAGAGTGTGAATCGTGAGCTCGGTCTCCACCTCGAAGCCCGCGGCGAACATCGGAAGCGATTTCACCAGCCGGCGTGAGAGCACGCGGTAGCCGGAGAGGATGTCGTGGAACCGGCGGCCGAATATGAGCGCCACGGCCCGAGTGAACAGCTCGTTGCCGAACCGATGGCCCGCCCGGTAGGCCCCGGCCTCCGCGTGGACGCGCCGCCCCACCACCATCGCCAGGTCATCGTCGAGGAGCCGCGCCACCAGGACCGGCGCCATGGCCGCGTCATACGTGTCGTCGCCATCGGCCAGCACGTACACGGAAGCCTCGATGCCGGCGAACATCCGCCGCACGACGTACCCCTTGCCCTGTTCCGGCTCGCGCCTCACCACCGCGCCGGCCGCCTGGGCTTCGGCCGCGGTGCCGTCCGTCGAGTTGTTGTCGAACACATAGATCCGCGCCCCGGGAAGGGCGGCCCGAAAGTCCCGCACCACCTTCCCGATGGTCGCCGCTTCGTTGAAGCAGGGCAAGAGGACCGCGATGGAGGTCTCCCCCCTCTCCAGGTTCGTCATTCTTCGTCTTCCTCCGGCCAAAGGGAGAGCACCGCCCTGACTCCCCGCTGCCACGCTCCCGCGCCTACTCCCGCCGGCCCGGCGGACCGGAGTAACCGGCCGGCACCGGCGCCAGCACCGCGATGGAATCCCAGCGAACCACTCTCCGCCGGTAGGCCGGGATGTGCTCGTCCAGCCCGTCCTCTTCGCACAACGGGCAAAACATGGCCATGTCGAGAATCCAGACCGTTTCCCCGGCCGGGATCTGGTGCGACTCGCGCCACTCGGCAAGCTTCTCCCATACCTGATCCCAACCGGACCACAAGCCCGGCGGCCCATTGAGCCGATAGCCGCCGACCGTCGCCTCTCCACGGTCCCAGCCCCCCGGGAAGTCCTCGCCGCGCGGGTCGAGGTAGTGATTCAGCAGCATGAGCGTATGGCCTTCGACCAGGATCCGGGAGCCGGCGGGCGCCCGTTCGCGCAGGTACGCCACGACCTCCGCCATGACGCCGCGGCGCTCCCCGGGCTCCCAGGTGACCGGGTTGAGGCCGGCCTTGAGATACCAGGCCGGCACGAAGGCCGCCAGAGCGAGCGCGACCACGGCCTGCCGGCCGCCGGCGAGCCGGTCGAGAGCGATCGCCGCGCCCGAGGCGGTGAAGAGGGCCAGCACAATGGTCTGCCGCGAGTTCCCGTAAGGGTGCGTTCGCGCGACCGCGGCGGTCGCCGCGACGGCGAAGGGTGCAAGAAACAGCACCGCCAACGCCCACTTCCGCCGCCACAGGATCGCCCCGAGGCCTACCGCAAACAAGACGGCCGCCCCCGAGGCCCCATCCCTCCAATCCATCAGCACTTGAAACTGCCCGAAGGTCCCATTCCACAGAAACGCGAGGAGGGACTGGCCCTCTCTGGGGAACTGCTCGGCAAAGTAGCCGCCGGCGTCGTTCACCAAACCCTGGTGCGCCTCCCGAAGGGGCTTGACCTGCTTGTAATAGAGGTGGACATAGGTCGCCAGGCACAGGACCTGGGTCAAGGCCCAGATGGAGAGCGCGGCGCGTCCCAGGCGGCGCGAGCGGAGCAGCGCGTAGAGGCCGACGCCTCCGCAGAAGAACGCTACCGGGAACTCGGCGAGGACAGCCAGCCACAGGGCCGCGCCGAAACCCGCCATCCACTTCCAGGCCGGGGCCCGCGGCCTGCCGTCGGGGCTGTCGAGCGCCTTCTCCAGGCACCAGAGAGCCACCGCCATCAACAGCAGCGCCAGTGTGTATCCGCGGACTTCGGCGGACAGGTCAATCAGAACGGGGGAAAAGGTGAGCAAAATCAAGGCCGCGAAGCCGGCCGCGCGGCTCCAGACAATCTCCAGCCACCGGTAGACAAACCAGGGAAACAGCACGCCGGAGAGCATGGGAAGAGCGCGGAAAACGTACTCGGAGCTCCCCAGCTTGCGAACGTAGTGCAGCAGGAAGATGAGCAGCGGGGGGTGCGTCGGCTCGTGCATCGTCCGCCACAGATCCGGGAACGCGGGTGCGCTCAGCCGGGCATGATAGGCTTCGTCAAGCTCGAAGTACGTCCAACCAGCCAGCCTCCAACGCAGCGCCAGCCCCACCGCCAGCGCCGCCCAAGCCACCCAATCCAGATTTCGCCGCGTCGTGCTCAACTAACAGAAGCTACCACAGCGGCCCGCCGGCGAGGATCGCGGGTCCACGGCTTCCACGCCCGGAGGACGGGGGCCGGCGCGGGCCACCGCTATAATGACAGTCGGCGGCGATCGGCGGAGCGCCACGCGCCAAACCCATGATCAGGACGCTGCTCTGGCTTCGAATGATCTTCTGGACAGCGCCTGCGATTACGGCGGCCACGGCGGTGATGGGCACGGTTTCGCTGTTGGTGTCGCTCGTTGACTCCAGCGGCAACTCCCAGCACCGGGTGGCGCGGGGCTGGTCAAGGCTGCTGCTGTGGATCGCAAGGGTGCGGGTCCGGGTGGAGGGCAAGGAGCGAATCGCGCCCGGCGGCAGTTACGTGTTCGTGGCGAATCACCGCAGCTACTTTGATGTTCCGTGCGTGCTACCACACATTCCGGTGCAATTCCGTTTTCTCGCCGACAAACCGCTGTTCCGGATCCCGTTCATCGGGTATCACCTGACGCGCGCCGAGCATCTTCCGGTGAACGACTCGAGCGCCCGGGAGTCGCTGCGCAGCATGAGCGCCGCGGCCCGGATCATTCAGCAGAAGGAGATTTCCATTCTGCTGTTTCCTGAAGGGGAGCGCACCTACGGCGGGATGCTGCCGTTCAAAGAGGGGGCCGCCTACATTGCGATCAAGGCCGGGGTGCCCATCATCCCGGTCGCGTTGCGCGGAGTGCGGGAGGTTATGCCTCGCGGGTCGCTGCTTGTCCGTGGAGGAGACGTGCTCATGACCATCGGAGATCCGATTCCCACCTTGGACCTGCCGCTGCACAGCCGGGCCGAGCTCTCGGAGCAGCTCCGCGAAGAGATTGCGGCGCTGCTGGAAGGCCGAACCTGCGATCGCCAGGAGCAACCGGCTTCAGGCGCCGAGTAACGGCGGGCGGAACGGCCGGCGCGGCGCCCTATAATGTGTAACTTCATGCTGGCGAGCTACCTGTGGGCACTTCTCGTGAAAGACCCCCTGATCATTGTGGCGACGATCGTCTTTGGAGCCGTTTCTGTTGGCGTTTCGTTTTTCGACCCGGCCGGCCAGGTGACGGACCGGATCGCGCGTGCGTGGGCTCGCCTGCTGTTGCGGATCGCCGGCGTAAGCCTGCGGTTGGAGGGCCTGGAGCACATCGGCCCGGCGGGGCGATATCTCTTCGCCGGCAACCACCTGAGCTTGTTCGATACACCCGTAGTCCTGTCGAGCATCCCCGTACGATTCCTGTTTCTGGTCAACGCGCGCTACGTCCGCCTCCCGTTTTTGGGGACCCACCTGCGCCGCAGCGGCCACTTCTCCGTCGATCCCGAGGACACGCGGGGATCAATCCGTATCCTGGCGGCGGCCGCGCGCGCCGTTCGCGAGCGGGGGCTGTCGATTCTCGTTTTCCCGGAAGGCACCCGGTCCCGCGACGGGAAGGTGGGCGAGTTTCGCGAAGGGGCGGCGTACCTGGCGATCAAGGCCGGCATTCCGGTAGTCCCGTTCGCCATCCACGGCACGCGCGAGGTTCTGCCCGCCGGCAGCATCCACGTGCGGCGAGGCGTCGTGAGGGTCGTGTTCGGCGCTCCGGTCGACACCGCCCGGTATACGGTCAAGGACCGGGCAGCGCTCAACGATCGGCTGCGCGAGGAGGTGGCGTCCCTGGCGGCGCGGTTGGCAAAGGACGGTGCGGGCGACGGATGAAGACCACGCGGGATCGCCAAGAAAATGGCCTCGCGCGGCCGATATGACGGGTGATGGGGCCGGCGACCACATTCTCCGAGAGTCCGCCGGCTGCCGCCGCCGAGGTCTTCGTGGCGCGCCAGCCCATCCTGAACGCGGACCGGAGCACCTACGGCTACGAGCTGCTCTACCGGTCGCATCGGGCGAACGCCTTTGATGGAACCGACGCGGCGGCCGCCACCGCCCGTGTCATCTCGAATTCCTACCTGACAATCGGCCTGGATCAGTTGGTTGGCGGAAACCGCGCCTTCATCAACTTCGATCGCGCGAGCCTGGTCGGCGGGCTTCCAGCAATGCTGCCTCAGGAAACGGTTGTGGTGGAGATCCTAGAGACGGTCCAGCCAGACAGCGAGGTACTCGCGGCATGTGAGGCCCTGAAGAAGAAGGGATACCTGCTGGCACTGGACGACGTTGTCGGTTCGGAGGGCTTAGAGACCCTGCTGGGGTTGACCGATATTGTGAAGGTGGACTTCCGGGGCGCGTCGAGCCTCGAGATACGGCGGCTGGCCCGGCACCTGAGCGGCGCCACTCTGCTGGCCGAGAAGGTGGAGACCTACGAGGAGTTCGAGCGGGCGCGGCAGATGGGCTTCCGTCTGTTTCAAGGTTACTTCTTCAGCCGGCCCGAGGTTGTATCGAAGCGTGAGATTCCGGGCTTCAAGCTCAACTATTTGCGCATCCTCAAGGAGGTCGGCAACCTGGATCTGGACTTCGAGCGAATCGAGGAAGGAGTCAAGCGGGAAGCATCCCTGGTGCACAAGCTGTTGCGCTACGTCAACTCCGCGCATTTCGGCTGCAAGCGCCGGGTAGACTCCATCCGGCACGCCCTGGCGCTGCTGGGCGAGACGGAGATCCGCCGGTGGATCTCGCTCGCGACCATGGCCGGTCTGGCCTCGGACAAACCGGCGCAGCTTGTGGTGGAGGCGATGACGCGCGGACGGTTCTGCGAGCTGATGAGCGGCCGGGCGGGACTGGCGAGCCGCGCGCCGGAGATGTTCCTGCTCGGGCTGTACTCGTTATTGGACGCCCTGCTCGACCGGCCCATGAAGGAAGTGGTCGACGAGGTCTCCCTGACGGCGGATGTGCGGTCCTGCCTGTTGGGAGAGCCGGCGCCGGTGCGGGCGATGCTGGACCTGCTGGCCCTGGCTGAGGCGGCGGGGCGCGCCGATTGGGACCGGCTGGGAGCGGCGATGCTGCGAATCCCCGTCCCGCTCGCCGAAGTGAACGAGCGGTACCTTGAAGCCGTCCGCTGGGCCGGGGAAGTGTTTCGCGCGGGGGACTGAGACACCGCACGACGGGAGCCGGAGGCCGGCAGGCGGCAGGGACCCGTAGGATACGGCCACGGATCCGCTGCCGGGAGGCGGGCGGCGCGAGATTGGACGCGACAGACAGTCGCGGCGGAGCGCTGCGCCGGCTCGCGCTCGCGGCCCGCTCGTGGAGTGGCGGCCTGGGTTGGCCTCAGGCCACGATGGCCGCCGGATTCGACAGCGTGCCGATTTCGGGAACGGTGATGCTGCACACGTCGCCCGGTTGCAGCGCGGCGGTCTCCGGCACGATGATCCCGGTGCCCGTGAGCAGAACGGAGCAGCGTGGCACGCGGTTCGCCCGGAGCAGATACTCGATGAGATACTCGATCTTCCGGCCGAGGCGCGAGGTGCTGGTCGAACCTTCAAAGACAGTGGAGCCGCCCCGGGTAATCGTGCACGTCATCGTCAGGCTGTAAGGATCGGTGAGCTCGTCGGGCGTCACCACCACCGGTCCAAGAGCGCAGCACTTGTCGTACACCTTGGACTGCGGAAGATACAGCGGATTCTCCCGCTCGATGTCCCACGCGGAGACGTCGTTGCCGAGCGTATAGCCGACAACCGAGCCGTTCGAGCCGAGCACCACGGCGAGCTCAGGCTCGGGCGCAGTGAACCTGGAATCGGGCCGGATGCCGATGGGCTCACCCGGGCCCACGCAGACGCGGGAGTTCCCCTTGAAGAAGATCTCGGGGCGAGGCGCCGTGTAAACGTGGGCGTAGAAACCTTCCCGCGTGCCGTGTTCGGCGTCGCGAAAGCTGGAACTGACTTCGTAAGTGCACCCGCAAGCCCAGACTTCCCGCGGAGTCAACGGCATGATGGGCGGCACGGCAATCGGGTGTTTGCTAGCCAGTTTCCGGGCGAGCTCCGCCAGGCTGGTCTTCTCCACCTCCGCGCGCTCGATGAGATTCCGAAGGGTGTAATTGGGGATCGGCCGGACCTCGTCGCCCTCGAGGACGGCCGCGGTGATCTTCCCCTCCCACTTGATTTTCGTGATTTTCATCTTCTTATCAATCCTTACAGAGCGCGCGGGTGAAGCGCCCTCCAGGCAGCCGGCGGCAGTCTAGCCCCAGACGCCCCGGAATCGCACTTCCCTGCCCGCGCCGCTCGCAACCCAGAACATACCCTGGCACAATGCCCGGCCGTTCACCGCAAATACCATCAGTACTTCAGATAAATGGTCTTATAATCGCTGTAGAAATCCAGCGCCGCGGGCCCCTGTTCCTTCGGTCCGAAGCTCGAGTCTTTGGTGCCGCCGAACGGGAGCTGGTATTCGACGCCGGCGCTCGGCAGGTTGACAGTCAGAAGCCCCGCCTCCATGCCGTAAATGAACTCGAAAACGCGGCTCAGATTCGTCGTCTGCACCGAAGCAGACAGGCCGAATGGGATCGCGTTGGCGATCCGCATAGCGTCGTCGAAATCCTTCGCCTTCATGACGCCCAGGACAGGACCGAAGATCTCTTCCTGGGCGATGGTCATGGCGGGGGTTACATCGCGGAAGATCGTCGGCTCGATGAAGTAGCCTTTGTCATACCCCGGGCCGGTGAGCCGCTTTCCTCCAACCACCGGGTCGCCGGCCTCCCGGCGCCCGATCTCGATGTAACGCAGATCCACGTCGAGCTGAGACTGGTCGATGGCCGGACCGATGTGGACACCCGGGTCCAGGCCGTTACCGACCTTCAGTTTTCTCGTCGCCTCGACCAGCGCCTCTAGAAACCGCTCGTAAATGGATTCCTCGACAATGCAGCGGCTGGTGGCCGTGCACTTCTGGCCGGTCGAGAAGAAGGCCGCGTTCACAACGTTGGCGACGGCTTCGTCCAGATTGCAGTCGGCCAGTACGAT
>CAYRPT010000077.1:0-10572 GCA_964425895.1 uncultured Solibacteraceae bacterium
AGCGCGTATCGAGGGTTCGATCTCTCACTGCGAGTGCGGCGGCTGGGCCGTCGAAACCTCTGTGTGCCGCTGGTTGCGGTGACCGCGGGAGAGGAACCAGGGGACGACGCGGTTCGGGAGGACCAGGAGCGATTTCTGCGGCGCTGGTCTGATGATCTGCGCCATCCAGACCCCTACTGGCACGAGGGCTTCTCTCATCCGAGCCATCTGCGGGTGGAGGAGGCGGACCGTACCTGGCGGCTGGAGTACGCGCTGGGCCCGCGGTGATTGGACGAATCGGACCGGTTCCGCCGGGGAACGGCGCGGGCACTTGCGTGCTTCACGACCCGTCTGATAGCTTCGTGGCGATATGCGCCGCATCACGATCTTCCTCCTCGCCTTCGTATTGCTCCTGTCCGCATGCGCCTCCAAAGAGCCCACCGCGCCGGCGACTCGAGAAATTTCCCTCGCGGACCTGCAAGACAAGATCCGGGGCGGCTGGGCCGGTCAGATGATCGGCGTCAGCTACGGCGCCCCAACCGAATTCCGGTGGAGAGGGGAAATCATCCCGGAGGATGCATTGCCGCCGTGGACCCCGGACCGGATCAAGAACTCCATCAACCAGGACGACATCTATGTCGACATGACCTTCGCCGAGGTGCTGGAAAAGAAGGGGCTCGACGCGACCACGGCGGACTTCGGCGAGATGTTCCGGGATTCGCAGTATCGCCTCTGGCACGCCAACCTGATCGGCCGGCGCAACCTGCGCCGGGGCATTGCGGCCGGCGATTCAGGGCACCCGAAGTACAACGCCCACGCCAATGACATCGACTTTCAGATCGAGGCGGACTTCATCGGTCTGATGACGCCGGGGCTGTCGCAGACTTCCAACGACTACTGTTGGCGCGCGGGCCGCGTGATGAACTATGGCGACGGCATCTACGGCGGGATGTTCGTCTGCGGCATGTATTCCGCCGCTTTTTTTGAGAACGACCCGCGGAAGCTGGTGGAAGCCGGACTGGCATGTCTGCCGCCGGCCAGTCCCTATGCCAGGCTGATCGCCGACACGCTGGAATGGGCGCGGCAGAATCCGGCGGACTGGACGAAGACGTGGCAACTCATCCAGGACAAATGGGACAAACGGGACCCCTGTCCGGCCGGCGCGCTGGAGCCGTTCAATATCGACGCCAAACTCAACGGCGCCTACATCGCGCTCGGCCTGTTGTACGGCAACCGCGATTTCGAGCAGACAATCCGCATCTCGACCCGCTCCGGCCAGGACTCCGACTGCAACCCGGCGAGCGCCGCCGGCGTCCTCGGCGTGGTGCTCGGCTACAATCGGATTCCCGAGCCCTTCAAGGAAGGCATCCCGGCCATCGAGAACGAGAAGTTCAGCTACACGAACCATACCTTCCGCACGATCGTAGAGAGTAGTACGAAGCAGGCGATCGAACTGGTGCAGAGGACCGGGGGCAAGTTCATGGGAGATACGCTCGCGGTGAAAATTCAGGAGCCGCAGCCGGCGGAACTGGAGGTCTGGGATGATTACGGCGAGCCGGTTGAGAGGATCGCTTCCGACGACTCGCGCTGGACGTGGAAGGGCCGCTGGGGAGGTCACGCGGACCGGGAAGGCAGACCGGCGGCGGGCGTGAGAAAGTCGTCGGCGAAGGGGGCCGAGGCGACCGTCGCCTTCGAAGGCACCGGTTTCATTTTGCGAGGTTCCTACTTGCCCTCCGGCGGACTGGTCGACGTGGCTTTGGATAACGAGCCCGCGGTCACGGCCGATGTCTACAACGATGACGGCGAGCGGGGAGGAGAGTCGCTGTTCCACCGCTTCAACCTCCCGAATGGACCGCACACGGTCCGGCTCACCGTCCGGGGCGAGCCCTACGCGGAATCCAAGGAACCGGCGAAAGGTCGCGACGTCGTGGTTCGTGACCTCATCGTGTTCCGGTAGACGAGCCGGACCGGCGCCGGGCTTCGCCCGCGTTCAGACGTCGTTGTTCAGCCCCATCTGGGAGAGGCGGTAACGAAGGGCGTTGCGGGTGAGACCCAGCAGGCGGGCGGCTTGGCTCTTGTTGCCCTTGGCCTTCTCCAGGGCCTGGCGAATGAGATCTTGTTCGTGCTCGTGGAGGGACTTGCCTTCGGGAAGGAACCCCCCCTGGGAATTCGATGCCGGCCTGAGGGCCGCATCCATCCGGATGTCTGAGGCTTCGAGCCGCCGTCCGGTACACAGCACGAGGCTGCGCTCGATCACGTTCTGGAGTTCCCGGACATTGCCTGGCCAGTGGTGCCGCGTGAGCACTTGCATCGCTTCCTCGGACACCTCCATCCCCCCGCCGCCCAACTCGCCGGCGAGCCGGGCGACAAAATGTTTGACGAGGGCAGGAATGTCCTCCCGGCGCTCGCGCAAGGGTGGCATGTTGATGGGGACCACGTTGAGACGGTAGAAGAGGTCTTCGCGGAACTCGCCGGTCTCCAGGGCGGCGCGGAGGTCGGCGTTCGTGGCGGCGAGAACCCGGACGTCGATCTGGCGGGTCTGGTTGCTCCCCAGCCGCTCGAATTCCCGCTCTTGCAGCACCCGCAGGAGTTTCACCTGGACAGCGGGGGGCACGTCGCCGATCTCGTCGAGGAAGACGGTCCCTGAATCGGCCTGCTCGAACTTACCCGGCTTGCTGGAGGCGGCCCCCGTGAAAGCCCCCTTCTCGTAGCCGAACAGCTCGCTTTCCATCAGGTTCTCCGGAATGGCGGCGCAGTTGATTTTCACGAAGGGGCGGTCGCGCCGCGGAGAGTGGTAATGAAGGGCTCGGGCGATCAGGTCCTTGCCGGTGCCGCTCTCTCCGGCGATCAGGACGGTGGCCCTCGTGGGCGCCACGCGTTCGATGGTGGCGAAGATCTCTTGCATCGCGGTGCTGCGCCCGATGATGTTGTCGAACCGGTACACGCGGCCAAGTTCCGCGCGGAGCTGACGATTTTCATCGCGGAGAGCCCGCATTTCGAGGCCCTTGTGAATCACCGCCATGAGGTGGTCCATCGAGAACGGTTTGGGAAGAAAGTCGAGAGCTCCGGCCTTCATTGCCTCGACGGCGCTTTCGATCGTGCCGAAAGCGGTCATCACCACGATCGGGGTGGTGGCGTCCTGGCGGCGGATCCGGTGGATGAGCTCCAGGCCGTCCATGCCCGGCAGGCGCAAGTCGGTCAGGACCAGGTCCGCGCGCTCGGCTAGCTTCAGGGCTTCCTCGGCGGTGCCCGCCTGGTCTACCGCGTAACCGGCGGAGGAGAGCTGGAGCTCGATCACGCGGCGGAGCTTGACTTCGTCCTCGACGATCAGGATACGGGATTTCATTCGACTAGTCCGGAGGGGAGCACGAGGCGAAACACACTGCCCTGTCCGGGTTCGCTTTCGACCGCCATTCTACCGCCGTGCTCGTCGACGATCTTCGCCACCACCGCCAGGCCCAAGCCGATGCCGTACGGTTTGGTGGTGAAGAACGGATTGAAGACGCTTTCCCGGTCCTCGGGAGCGATGCCGGAGCCGCGGTCGATGACGGAGACCTCGACACCACCCTTGACGGGTCTCGTCTTCACGGTAATGGCGCCGCCCGGGGGTGAAGCCTGGGCGGCGTTCTCGAGGAGGTTGTAGATGACGCTCTCCATCAGGGCCCGGTCCATCGGAAGGGGGTGGACGTCGGGCGAGTCGTTGCGGTACACGGTGATATCGAACGGAGGCTGGTGCCGGGTGAGTTGGGCCACGGCGCGATCGATCACCTCGGTGATCTCTACGGGTGTACGTTCGAGCTTGACGGGCCGGGCGAAGTCGAGGAACCGGGTTATCAGGTCGTTCAACCGGTCCACTTCGGCGGTGATGAATCCGGCCAACTCCCGGGTGACGTCGGCGCCCTGGGGAAGGTTGCGACTCAAGACCTCGGCCGACGCCTTCATGGTGCCGAGCGGGTTGCGCAGTTCGTGGGCGAGGCCCGCGGTGAGCTGCCCAAGCGCGGCCAGCCGCTCGGAACGGCGCACCGCGGCCTCCGCCACGCGGAGATTCTGGTTAGCCGCCGCAAGCTGCTCGGCGACGTTGAGGTAGTTGCGGGTCTGGCTCCGGCTGGCCTCGACGAGCTGAAAGGTAAGGTAGCTGATGAGGCACAGGAAGAGAACACGCAGGGCCAGTTCGCGGGCGTCGTCGGGCAGTAGGGTCAGGCGATCCCAATCAATGAAAAACAGGAATGAGAGATAGGAGACGGCGGCGGCCAGGGTGACGAGGGCAGTACCGGCGGCGCCGACTGTGGTGGCGGCGGCCAGCACGGGGACGAGCAGGATGAGGTAATAACTGCTGGTCAGGCCGCCCGAAACACCGATGAGCAGGTAGCCAAGCACCAGCTTCAGGGCGATGACGGCGGCGCGTCCGCGGGGCGTTCTCAGCCCGGCGATCCGGGGCTCCAGGACCTGGAGCAGCGCGAGCGCGCAGAGAATCTCGACTTCGGCATCGCTGAGCGTCGGGCTGACGGCGGCCAGCGCGGTGAAGAACAACAACCACACGATGTCCTGAAGCCGCAGATAAAATCGCAGACGCGACGGAATCGAGCTGAAAAAGCGCACGGTCCTCTCTGAGGATACACAGAGCGGGGCGCAGGCGGCCCAATCGCGGAATCCCATCCGGACCGCGGCGTTGGAGCATTCGCCGTCGAAGAAACGCCAGCCCCTCCGGACCGCGTGAGCAGCCGTGCGCGCCGTCGATATGCCAAAATGGAGGCGATCGCACTTTCATGAGTACCCCCAAGCCGTTGGACCCGACTCCCGAGCGGACCGCGTCCTCACAATCCATCCCTTCCCAGGCAGACCGGCCCACTCCAGGCGCTCCCGCCCCCGGACTGCCCGGCGCCGTACCTTCACCGGAGAACGAAGGAACGGGACCGGACGTCGATTTCGAAGCCATGATGGCGCAGGAGTCGTCTTTCGCCGAGATGCTGTCGGAGTTTGAGCAGCAGCATCGCGGCCGCGGCGCCGCCGGAGAGCCGGTGGAGGGTTTTGTGATTGAGGTGACGGCGAGCGGCGTCTTTGTCGATCTTGGAATGAAGCGGGAAGGCATGCTTCCCCTGGATGCCGTGACGGATCGCGGCGGCCGCACGACGGTGAAGGTGGGTGACGCTATCGCCGTCGCCGTGGTCGGGCAGTCCGGCGACGGCTACTACCACTTGTCACTGGTGCGAGCCGAGCGCCCCAAAGACTGGACCGCACTCGAACAGGCGTTGTCGGAGGGGCGTATCATCGCCGGAACCGTCAGCGGCGTGATCAAAGGCGGACTAAGCGTGGATGTAGGCGCGCGGGCGTTCTTGCCCGCTTCCCGCAGCGGCGCCCGGGACGCCGCGGAGATGGAAGCGCTGGTGGGTCAGGAGATCCGGTGCAAGGTGATCCAACTGGACACGGCCAAGGACGATGTGGTCGTGGATCGGCGTGTGGTGCTGGAGGAAGAGGCGCGGGCGGCTCGCCAGCAGCGCTTTGCCGCCGTCATCGAGGGCGCGGTGTTGCGGGGCACCGTGCGCACCCTCACCGACTTCGGCGCATTTGTCGATCTTGGCGGCATTGACGGCCTGCTGCACGTGGCCGATATGGCCTGGCATCGCGTGCGCAAGCCCTCCGATCTGTTGACGGAGGGCGATCGCATCGAGGTCCAGGTCCTTAAGGTGGATCCCGAGAAGCAGAAAATATCGCTGGGCCGGAAGCAGTTGGTGCCTGACCCCTGGAGCCTCGCGGACCAGAAGTACGTCCCGGGACAGCGGGTGACCGGCACGGTTGTCCGGCTGACCGACTTCGGCGCGTTCGTCGAGCTGGAGCCGGGGGTGGACGGCATGATCCACGTGTCGGAGATGTCCTGGGCGCGAAAGATCCGCAAGCCTGCCGACTTATTGAGAAACGGCGAAGCCGTGGAGGCGGTGGTGTTGTCTGTGAGCGGTGAGAAGCGGAGGATCGCGCTCGGTCTCAAGCAGGCGCTGGGCGACCCGTGGGCCGACGTCGACAAGCGGTTTCCGATTGGAACGGAGATCGAGGGAACGGTCACCAACCTGGCGAAGTTCGGCGCGTTCGTGCAGCTCGTTGAGGGGCTGGAAGGGATGATTCACATCGCGGACATCACCAACGAGAAACGGCTGAACCATCCCAACGAGGTGCTCAGCGAAGGGCAGAAGGTCCGGGCTCTGGTGCTGGAGATCGACCGGGAGCGCAAGCGGATCCGTCTCGGAATGAAACAACTGGAGCCGACGAGTACCGACGAGTACATCGCGGAGCACAAGGTCGGCGACCTGGTCACCGGACGGGTAGTGGAGTCCGCTCGCAAGTCCGCCAAGGTGGACCTCGGGGAAGGTGTCGTGGGGATCTGCCGGGCCGTCGAACGGAACCGGGAGGAATCGCCGGAACGCGGCGACCGGCCGGATCTCTCCACCATGACCGCCAGGCTGGCCGAGAAATGGCGGGCGGGCAACTTGCCCGCCGAGGACCGCGAGTCCGGCGCCTTGCGTGCGGGGGAGGTCCGTCGATTTCGTATCGTGAGCCTGGATGCGGAGCGAAAAAGGGTGGAAGTTGAGACGGCCGAGTAGAACGCCGGCCGGCGAAGAGCCCGACAGCGGCCTTCTCCATCCTTTCGCGGTACTTTTTCCTCTCCTTCTCGTCCAACTCTCGTGAAGCGGCGAGAGCGGAAGAGATGTCAGCGGGTGTAGTCCCATCATTGACCGCCGTGGATGACGCCTCTCTGATTCGCGCGGCCCAGCAGGGCGACGACGATGCGTTCGAGAGGCTGGTGCGCGCGCACGACGAAGCCGTGCTGCGTCTGGCGATGAACCTGCTGCGGTCGCCCGAAGACGCGCGGGACGTATATCAGGAAGCTTTCCTGCGCGTGTACCGCAACCTCCACCGGTTCCGGTTCGATTGCAGCTTCCCTACGTGGCTGTATCGAATTGTCACGAACTTGTGCCTCGACCAGATTCGGAAGCGGAAGGTGCGGCGTGAGGAATCAGGAGTGGTCGAGTCCGAGGACGGCCCCCAGGACCGGATGGACCGGGTGGCGGAGATCCGGGCGGTCAACGACCCGCAGCGCAACCTGATGAGCAAGGAGATCGGGAGCCGAGTTGAGGAAGTGCTGGCCGGCCTGACCCCGCGCGAGCGGATGGTGTTCGAGTTGAGGCACTACCAGGGCCTTCGGCTGAAGGCCATCGGCGACGCGATGGGGACGACCGAAGAAGCGGCAAAGAACTGCTTGTTTCGCGCCACGCAGAAGATGCGTGCCGCGCTGGGAGATTTTGTATGACGTGCGACGCAATCCAGAGAGAACTGTCCTTGTACCTGTACGGCGAACTGCCGTCAGAGGGGGAGGAGCGGGTCGAGCAACCTGTCGAAAGTTGCGAGGCGTGCCGGAGGGCCTTGGAGATCGAGAGGCGCATTCACCGGACGCTGGATGCGGTCGAACGCCTTCCACCGGCGGAGCTGTTGGAGTATTGCCGCCTGGATCTGGCCCGCGCGCTGCGCCGCGAGGAGAAAGCGGGCCGGCGGAGCTGGACTACCTGGTGGCCCGTAGCCGGCGGCTGGGGAAGCCTCTCCGCCGCGTCGTGGCGGCCCGCAGGCGCGGTCGCCCTGGTGGCCATCGGATTCCTTGGCGCCCGGTGGACCGCACCGGGAGGGGGGCTCCCGGGCGAAAGCACAGGCACGAGCGAGCCGATCTCCACGCAGGTGCGGTATGTGGAACCCTCGGGCTCGGGACGGGTCCGGCTGGTAGTAGATGAAACACGCCAGCGGGTCTTCTCCGGCAATTTGAGCGACAAACGGGTTCAGGAGATGTTGCTGGCGGCCGTACGGAATCCATCCGATCCCGGTGTGCGCGCCGAGTCGCTCGACCTGCTCACAGAACAGGGTGCCTCCGGGGAAGTTCGGGACGCGCTGCTGTACGCGCTGGAGCACGATCCGAACGACGGCGTACGGCTTCGGGCGCTCGAGGGCCTGCGGGCGCAGGCGGCAGACCCGGCCGTGCGGCGCGCTCTCTCGCGCGTACTTCTGGCCGACCAGAATCCCGGAGTCCGGTCGGTAGCAATCGATCTGCTTGTGCAGAGCCGCGACGAGGATGTGGTGGCGACACTCCAGCAGATGTTGCAGCGGGAGCAGAACAGCTATCTGCGCCTTCGGGGTGAAAAGGCGCTTGAGGAGATGAATGCGCCGGTGGAGACGTTTTGAGCGCTGACCGCGCGGCCGTGCGCCTCCGGCGCAGAGGCCGCATGTCATTGACAAAAGGCAACATTCACAAATGTTCCCGGGAGAGCGGTCGCCGTCTCATGTCGTGGCCGCGGGCCGGTTGCGGCTGGAGTCCGTCGTTGCGAAGAACAATGAGACGTTCCATATGGTTCCTGGCGTTGACTGCGGTGGCCGGGCCCGGTCCACCCGGACTTGAGATCAGGCGGGAGGGAGCCTACTTTGTCCGGGTAGAGGAAGGTTCGCTCGACGGGACCGGGCTCCAGGCGTTGTCGCTCCGAAGCTGCGGCGACATTGCCGCCGAAGGGGTGGACACGGAGCGCATCAGCTACTCGCTCCGGAAGAGCGCCCGGACCGCGGACGAGGGGCAGGCGGAGCGGGTGTTCTCGATGATCCGGCTGACGGAGCGGCGGGAAGGCAGCGGGCTGCGGGCCGTGGTGGAGTGCTCGCATTCCTCGCGGCTTCAGGTCGGAGTGACCCTAAAGGTCCCACGCCGGCTGCCGAAAGTCCGCCTTGAGACGCTTGGCGGCGGCATCGACGCGCAGTCGCTCGATGGGATGTTGGTAGCCGCATCCGGCGGCGGCCGAATTCACGCCGATGGGATTGGCAGGGGACTCGAGGCGGAGACGGCCGGCGGAGAGGTTCACCTGGGACGGATTAACGGTTCGGCGCGGTGCGTTTCGGGGGCCGGAGGCATCCGAGTGGAGCGGGTGGGCGGCTTGGGGCGGTTCGAGACGGCGGGCGGAGAGATCCGGATCGGAGAGGCGCTGGGGCCGGTTCGCGCGACGACCGGTGGCGGCAACATCCGCGTCGGCCGGGCGGCGGCCGGGGTGACCGCGCGAACCTCGGGCGGCGTCATCGAAGTGGGTGATTGCTCCGGGGAAGTAATTGCCCATACTGCCGGCGGCGCGATTGAGGTCCAGTCGGCGCGGGGGGTAAGGGCGCAGTCGGCCGGTGGAGCCATCCGGCTGGCCGCCGGCGGGTCGGTGCGCGCGTCAACGGCGTTGGGGGACATTGTCGCCGAACTGGCACGGGACGCCCGGCTCAGCGACTCGTTCCTCGAAACGAGTTTTGGTGACGTAACGGTCTTGATTCCGTCCAATCTGGCGGTGACTGTCAAAGCGCGCAACGTGGCGGCCGGCCGGGGAGGGCGGATCGTCACGGAGTTTCCCGAGATCCGCGTGCACCAGCACGCCGAACGGGTGTTCGAGCCGGCGTGGGCCGAAGGCGCGATCAACGGCGGCGGCCCCGTGCTGTCGGTCGCGGCGGCCGGCGGGACGATTTACCTGCGACGTCGTTGACAGCGTCCAATGAAAGGCAAGGAATAGGAACATGATTCGTACGGTTGTCCGGAGCATGGGTGCATGGATGGGTTTGGCGTCTACTTTCTTCCTCGCGCCGTTCCCACGGGTTCAGGCGCAGGAACCACCGGAGGTCTGGAGCACCGGCGACCATGAACTCCTCCGAGAGGCGGGGTCCGGAGAGCCGCAGAGCTTCTTGGGCGTCAACGTCTGGGAGGTCAGCACCGAGGTCGCCCGGAAGAAGAACCTGCCGGTGGGACACGGCGTGATCATCACCAGCGTGGTAGACGGCAGCGCGGCGGAAGCGGCAGGTTTACGCCGGGGAGACGTGGTGGTCGACTATGACGGGCAGCGTGTAGCCGGCGTTAAGCAGTTTGTCCGCCTGGTACGGGAAACGCCCATCGGCCGACGCGTGACGTTGAAGCTGCTGCGCGACGGCGCGGAGCACAACCTGGAGGTGGTAATGGGTGAGCGGAAAGGGTGGACGCCATTCGAAAAAGGAGAGCTGCCCTTCGGGGACTGGCAGCTTCACATGAAGGGACCCAAGATTGTCATCCCCGACATGCCCCACGTCTATACGACCTGGCACAGCACGCAACTAGGGATCGTCGCTGAATCCCTGGAACCGCAACTGGCCGAATATTTTGGCGTGACGGAGGGCGTGCTGGTCCGCTCCGTTGGCGAGGATACGCCGGCGGCCAGGGCTGGGCTCCGCGCCGGCGACGTGATCGTCAAAGTCGGAGACGCCGCGGTCGCCAGCCCCCGGGAGGTGACGAATGCGCTTCGCGAGTACTCCGGAGAACCGGTCGTTCTGTCCGTGACGCGAAACCGGCAGGCGATGACGCTAAGCGTTACCGTTGGCGAGGCCGGCGGCGGAGGCGACCGGCGGCCGCGCCTGCTGGCGACGCCGTTCGACGGGGCACGGTAGCGGCGCCCGGGGCGGGCGCTGTCGGGCACAACGGGCCGGGCGTACGTCAAGCGGCGGCGGGCTCTTCTGAGCGTTAACCCGACTTTCGCAGTTGCGAGCCCTTTTCGGGTAGCGGGCCGCGCCAAGTCGCTG
>CAYRPT010000078.1:0-7468 GCA_964425895.1 uncultured Solibacteraceae bacterium
TTCCCGTCGAGCGCTTCCACCAGGGTTTCCATCGCCAAATCGCGGGCCGGCCTCTTGTCGGGGTCGCCCGCGGCGGCGGCGAGCTTCCGTTTATACTCCTGCGCCTTGACGAATTGCTCGCGCACCAGGGCGGCGGCCTTGGCGCGGGTGCCGGGAAACGGCGGGCTCCGTCTGGAATTCGTGCCGTTCGCCATCTTGATCCCTCCGGCGATGCCGCCGTCAGCGTTGCGAACGAGCAGATCGTCGATCGAGTTTCCTTCGCGTAGCTTCAGGTACAGCGTCTGCCCACTCAACAGGTGTCCCGAGCCGGGCATCACGTTGACGGTTGTGATCCCGCCCGCCTGCGCCTTCTGCATGCGGGCATCGCGGACATTGATGGAATCCAGAATCCGGACGTCCGGTTGCAGCGGCGCCGAGGCGTCACCCCCGTCGATGCCGCCAATATGTGAATGGCTGTCGACGAAGCCCGGCATGATGACTTTCCCCGCCACATCGATGCGCTGCGCACCCTCGGACAAGGCGGTCGAAGAGGCGGGCCCGACACCGACAATCCGGCCCGCCTGAATGATCACCACGCCGTTGTCGATCTCTGGTCCAGCGATCGGAATGACGCGCCCACCCACGAACGCGATGGGCGCCTGTTGGGCCTGAGACACGGCCAGAAAAAGGAAGAAACCCGCGGCTGCTGCTCGGATGTGCTCCGTCATGGCGAACCTCCAGCTTACAACGGAGAAAGTTCCCCCGGCCGTTCCCAACTCGACTCGCCGTTACGGCCGCCGCCGGCCACACTTCGCCGCCTAAGCCGGCGAGAGGATAATCTTTATCCTTTGGTATACTTTCGTGCGCAGGGTGGGTCGCGGCGCATGAACGGGGACTGGAAGGAAAACCTGGGAGTCCTCCCGAATTCCGGATACCGGCAGGTGCGGCCGGGCGGGGTGGAGGACGATGGACCAAACGCAGCTTCGGAAACTCCAGGTCCGAAGGGCCGACAGCCCCCGGGAATCCGGCGGCATCGGACGGTTCTGAGCCCCTGGCAGCCGGTGGGGCAGCATCGTGAGAATGGGGGTTTCACGACCCGGCGCGACCTGGCAAGCACCGATGGAAAGCGCCTCGCCGTCCAGCTCATCCCACAACAGGAATCCCGCCGGATCCGGCTGTTCGCCGGAGGCCGGTTTACTCCGTTGACCGACGATCCGTTGCTGGTGTCCATCGGCCCGGCCGGCCACCACGAGTACACGCTTCACGGGCAGCGTCCGGGCCCCGCTCTCGTCCACGCGGTCAACGGGCGCGGAGTCTGCGAATCGGAGATGCGCGTCTTCGTACTGGGCAGGATGATTGTGCCGGTCGCGTTCCGCCACTACATCTACGAGACGGACGGGCGGCGCATCCGGGACTCCGCGTGGCGTGAACCCGCCGCCGACCGGATGATCGCAGGCATGAACGAGATCTACATTCCTCAGACCAACATCCGGTTCGAGCGTGTGAGCGCTCGATGGGAGGCCCGGGCGGCGGTGGATCCGGGCGCCGCCGCGGATTTCGAGCGTCCCGAGGTCCTGGAGGACGCCAAGCGACAGCAGGTCGAGGGCGCCGCCTTCACGCTGCTGCTGGTACAGAAACTGGCACATGACCGGCGCGGCTCCCATACCGGCGGCGCGGCCATTCTGGCCGCCAAAGGTCTGGTGTTCCTCGCGTACTCCGGCGACGATGCGAAAGCAGCCGCCCGCGCGGCGCACGAGATCGGCCATCATCTCGCCTGGATCCGATATCGGCTTACCGGCGGCCACAATCCCGATAGACGCTACCTGATGTACGAGACCGAGTCCAATGGCGGGTACATCGATTACGACGATGCACGCGCCATGCGGCAACAGATCCGCCGCGCTCTTCACTCGATGGTTTCCGAAACCTACGAGCTCGACGACCACTGGTGGGAGCCGCTGTCGCTTGATTCATTGCGGTGATCGCGCCCGGAGTGCGGTGGCGGCGCGTATCCAGGCTAGAATCGCGTAAGAGGGACCCCCATTTTCGGTCCGCTGTCGTGCGACGGGCCAAGGAAACCTTGCGCCATGCCCCAAACACCGCCCCGAAGAGGCGGCCGTTCCCTGGCCGCTAACATCTCAACGGCGTTTCTGGCGCTTGGGCTGGCGGTCATCTCGCTAGCGGGATGGATCGCTTTCCGGATCGCGGAAGATGCACTGGAAACCGCCACCTACGAACGCCTGACGGGCATCCGGGAGACCAAGAAGCGTCAGATCGAGACCTACTTCCGCGATGTACTGGCGATCGTGGGGACCCTCGCGCGCAGCGAACCGGTCACGGACGCGCTCCTGGGCTTTGAAGCGGCGCGCCTGCCGCCGGCGAGGCAGGAGGACTTCGAGGCGGTGCGCCACCTCCACCACGAGACCCTGACGGGCTTCGCGCAGACGTTCGGTTTTGAGGACCTCTCGCTGATCGCCGCCGGTTCGGGGGTCGTACTCTACACAGCAGCGGGCGGGCCGGAGGCCGGCGTGCAACTGGCCAGCGGCCCTTACGCCGCGACCAACCTCGCTTCGGCGTTCCGCCAGGCGATGACCGGGGCCGTAGCGGTGGCCGATTTCGCCCCGTACCCGGCCGACGACGGTCCGCCGGCGGCGTTTGTGGCCGCGCCCATTTCGGCGAACGGCGCCGTTGCGGGCGTGCTGGCCGCGAGGCTTTCCGTGAAAAGGATCGACGAGGTGATGACGGGTGGGGCGAATTGGCAGCGGGAGGGTCTCGGGGAGACGGGCGAGACGTACCTCGTCGGCTCCGACCACCTCATGCGGAGCGACTCACGCTTCGAAATTGAGCGACCGGATGAATACTTTGGACAATTGCGGCAGCAAGGATACCCGCCGGAGGTTCTGCGGCTTATTCAGGCGAATGGCACCGCCATCCTGGCGCAGCGCGTCGACACGGAGGCGGTAAGGCGCGCGCGCGCCGGGGAAGCGGCCACCAGCCGCATCACAGATTACCGCGGCGTTGCCGTGCTCAGCTCCTTCACACCGCTCAAGCTGCCGGGTCTCGATTGGGTCTTGCTCTCTGAGATCGATGAAGACGAGGCATTCGCGCCGGCTCGCCGCCTCCGGGACCAGTTGCGTGGCTTAGCGCTGCTCGTCTCCGGCGTGTTCCTGTTGGCTGGGCTCTTCTTCGCTCGGCGGATTGCCCGCCCCCTGTTGGCGCTCACCGCAGAGGTGGAACGGCTGGGCCGCGAGGGGCTGCGGGAAGGTCTTGACCTCATCCCATTTCAGAAAGCCGACGACGAAGTGGAGCGTCTGGCACGGAGTTTCGGGGAGCTCACTGACCGTCTGCAGGCTACGCTGGTCTCCCGCGACTACCTCGACAACCTGCTCGCCTCGATGATCGACGCGGTGCTGGTGCTCACCGGAGTGGAGCCGGAGCCGGGCCGCGCCGCCGCGCCCGTCGTTAGGTCCGCGAATCCTGCCGCCTGCCGGCTGCTGGGCTATCGCGAAGAGGAACTGTCCGGACGGCCGCTCGGCGAGATCCTTGGGAGCCGCACCGGCGAACCCTACTGGATGGACCGGCTGCGGCGGGAACGCCAACTGCCGCCGATTGAAAAGGAACTTGTCACCAGCGACGGGCGCCGGATTCCGGTGCTTTTCACAGCGGCCTATGTGCACGGTGGCCCGGAGCCCGGCCACGACGTGGTGTGCGTGGCGCGGGACATAACGGAAAGGAAGTCTGTCGAGAGCGAGCTCGAAGCGAACCGGCAGGAACTGCGCGTGCTTGCCGGACGCCTGCTGACCGCCCAAGAGGAGGAGCGAAGCAGGCTGGCCCGCGAGCTGCACGATGATGTCACGCAACGGCTGGCGGTGCTAGCGATCGAAGCGGGAAAGGCGGGCCGCCAGCCAGACCTGGGCGAAGAAGCGCGGACGAGGATCGACAACGTCAAAGATCAGGCGATCAGGCTTTCCCACGACATCCAGGGACTCTCAAGGCGGCTCCATCCGTCCATCCTGGATGATCTGGGGCTGGCGGCCGCGCTCAGGGCCGAGTGCCAGAGTCTGAGCGAGCGCCTCGGCGTGCCGGTTTCGTTCGCGGCGGAGGAGCTTCCGCCGGACTTCCCGCGCGAAGTTGCCCTGGCGCTATACCGGATCGCCCAGGAGTGCTTCCGCAACATCAGCCGCCACGCCCGAGCGTCCGAGGTGAATGTCGAGATGAGCGTGCTCGACGGCACCGTGCGTTTGAGAATCGAAGACGACGGCGCCGGGTTCGATGCCAAGCAAGCCCGCCGGGGAGTCGGGCTGGGGCTGGTCAGCATGGAGGAACGGATCCGGCTGATGGGCGGGAAGCTGGCGATTCGCTCGGAGCCGGGCCGCGGGGCGAAAATAGAGGCAGAAGTCCCGATCCCGGCCGCCCAGCCATGACCCGCGCCCGCATCCTCGTCGCCGACGACCATCGCATTGTGGCGGAGGGCTTGCGCGGCCTGCTCGAGCCGGAATTCGAACTCACGGAAATCGTGCAGGACGGGCGGGCCTTGATCGAGGCCCACGACCGCTTGCGTCCCGACGTCGTCGTGGCCGATGTCACCATGCCCCTGCTCAACGGGATTCAAGCGGTTCGCCAACTGCGCCAGGCGGGGTCGCGGGCCAAGTTCATCATACTCACCATGCACCCTGACACCGGCTACGCGGTCGAGGCACTGGAGGCGGGAGCGGCGGGCTACGTGCTAAAGCATTCGGCGCCCGACGAGCTCGTGACGGCCCTTCGCGAGGCCCTCGCGGGCCGCACCTACATCACCCCGCGGATCGCCGGGCCGGTGCTCGAAGCGCTTCGCCGGGGCGGAGGTTCCAAGCCGCGGCTGACGGCGAGGCAGACTGAAGTGCTGCAGCTCGTGGCCGAGGGCCGTTCGGCCAAGGAGATCGCCGCCATCCTGGACCTTTCGCCCCGGACCGTCGAATCTCACAAGTACGCCATCATGGAGCTGCTCGGCGTGAAGACTACGGCCGAGTTGGTGCAATACGCCGTCAAGGAAGGCCTGGTGAGGCCCTAGCAGCCGGCACGACCGCCGCCTCCCGCCAATTAGCCCACCGAAATCTTTCCGTACTTGTTCCGAAGTTTTTCGGATTTCGCCAGCGAGGTTGCCTCCATAGGCTGGAAGTAGAGGAGACGAAGAACCATGAGAGGAACCTTAACGATGATGACCGCTGCGCTGGGGCTGATGCTCGCCGTTCCGGCACAGGCGCAGGATGACTCGGCCTCCAAGAAACCCGGCCTCAGCGAGCTGGCGATCCTGGAGAAGAACGCTGACTCGGCGCAGGACTTCCGGAGGCTGGGCGAATTCTACCAGCGGCGCGCCGGGATGCTGGAAGAGAAGGCGGCCAAGCACGAGCGGCTGGAGAAGAGATATGCCACGGCGCCGGCGTCGTTGCTGGCCAAGCGGGGCAACGGCTGGAATACGCCCCGGCGCCAGCGGCAGCTTGCCGAGACGGCCCGGCGGAAAGCCGAGGAGGCGCGGCAAGTAGCGCAGATCCACTTTGCGCGCGCCGATGAGCTGTCGATTCGGGCGGCTGAGTAGGCGCAGCGAGCCGGATGAGTCCGATGCCGGAGGTGAATCGCCTGACTCGCATGAAGCCTAAGGGCCATTCCGTACTAAAGAATAAACCTGACTCCAGGGTGTTCCTCCGTCATCCGATGTATAGATCAAAGCGTGGAATTGTGCATTCGCGCCTGCCGGCCCTTCGGGTGGGTAGGCCTCGCCGGGCTTGTACTTGGCGCCGCCGGTCTACGGGCGGAGCCTCTGGCGCCCGTGTGCGCGGGCGGGACTCTCGCGGCCTACACCGCTCCGGGCTTCGCCTGCCAGATCGGTGATAAGCTCTTTCAGAACTTCGCCTTCGACGCCCTGGGGTCCGGGACGCCCGCGGCGGGGGGAATCAATGTCACACCGGTGGCGACGGATCCACTGGGTCTCAGTTTCGGGTCATGGACCGCACCTGCCGGCCAGACCAATCAAGTCTGGATCCGGTATACCGTCAGCATTGTTCCAGGGGCAATGTTCGAGATCGACGAGGTGCTGGCGCAGGCCTCACTTACCGGCTTCCTGGGCTCGGCGAACGTGCAGAAGCACATCTGCAGTGGCGGGGGATTCAGCGGCACGCCGGACGGCACGGGCGCGACCGGTGGCCTTTCATGTGCAACTCCAGCCGGCAGTTACGATTCGGGGAGTTTCGGCTTTCTCTTCGGCGCTTCCGTCGGCGGAACAATCGATCTCGCGCCGAACCTGACCTCGATCGGAGTGCTGGATTACGTCCGGCTCACCGGGGGTTTCTTCGGGAGCAGGGTCAACCTCTTTTCAAACCGCTTTGACCAGGCTCAGGTTGTCCCGGAGCCCGGAGCTTTCGCGCTGAGTTTCGCCGGGCTGGCCTTACTCGCATTGTGGCGGTGGCGGCGCCGGTGGGGCGATACCTCATGAGCGGCGCGGCGAAGAAACTTGCGCTGTCAGGCGTGGCGGCGATGCTCGCCGCCTCCTGCGTAGCCGATCCGCAGGCCCAGAAGGGCCGCCTGGTGGAGGCCGGGCGGATCCAATACGAGGCCGGGAACTATCGGCTCGCCGAAATCTTTTACCGCCGGGCCATTCAGCTTGACCGCCGCCACGGGGAGGCCCACTACGAGCTGGGACGGACCCACGCCGCCCAGCAGGAATGGACGGCTGCGGCCGCGTCGTTCTGGAGGGCCTACGAATGCCGCAGCGGCGGGGAGGCAGCATTCCGTCCGCTGGCGGAGATCTACCTCCGGATTTACACTGCCGGGGGGACCCGAGACCCGCGCACCCTCAGGGAACTGACGTACCTCATTGGGCTGGAGAGGGCGCGGCGCCCGGAATCGACGGATGTGCTTCTGGTAGAGGGTCTGATCGCGCTCGCTGACGGGCAGCATGGCACGGCTCGAAGCCGTTTTGAGGCCTCGCGAAGGCAGCAGCCTGACGACCCGCGCGTCACGCTCTTCCTTTGCCGGGCCTTGGCGGAGGGAGGGGACCGGGCGGCGGCGATGAGGCTGGCGCACGACTCTATCGAGGAGGCGCCGAGCTATCTGCCGCTGTACGACTTTCTCCACTCGCAGCTTGCGCGGGAGGGGAGGTGGGATGAGGCGGGCCGGCTGCGCGAAAAGGCCGTTGCGCGCAATCCGGACGACCTCGAATCCCGTATTGCTTTGGCCGCCCATCATCACCGGACCGGAAACGCGGGGGACATGGAACAGGTTCTTCGCGGCATCCTGGCCGCGCCGGACAAACTCCCGCGAGGGCGGTTGGCAGTGGCGGAGTTCTACTTGAGACTCGGCCGGCTGGATCAGGCTCAAGACGTGTACGAGCAGGGCCTGGAACAGCAGCAAGATATCCTGACCGAATGCCGGCTGGGTTTGGCCCTGGTCGGCCTGGTGCGAGGCGAGCGCGAGAAGGCCATCGGCGAACTCGACGCACTCGTGGCCGAGGATC
>CAYRPT010000078.1:7478-8344 GCA_964425895.1 uncultured Solibacteraceae bacterium
ATCCCCGCAACCTATCGGCGCTGACCCTGCGGGCAGCGATCCATCTCGGACCGGCGCGAAACAGGACGGCCGCGGCAATCCGTGACCTGGTGGCGGCCTCGCGGTTGAAGCCGGGCGATCCGTTTCTTCGCTATGCCCTTGGAGAAGCCTATCTGCGGCAGGGGGACTCCTTCGGCGCGCGCAACCAATTCGCCGAAGCGCTGGAAAGGGAGCCGGGCTTCCTGTTGCCCAAGATGGCGCTCGCCAGCCTCGCACTCGCGGATCATGAGTACGAGAAGGCGCAGGTATTCGCTCGCGAGGTTCTCGAGGACCATCCGGAGCACCGAGGCGCGCAGCTTCTGTTAGCCGACACTTGGATCGGATTGCGGGAGTTCGAGCGGGCCGAAGGCGCGCTCGACTCCATCCTGAAGCGGCGGCCCCGCGATCTCGAGGCGCTGCACGCCAGGGCGCGGCTGCGGAGCCTGCAAAGACGCCCTGGTGAGGCTCTCGGAACGTACCGCCGGATTCTGGCCGAATCGCCGGGAGATCCCCGGGCGCTGGATGGGCTGGTGGGAGCGCTGGCGGCGCGGGGAGAGCTGGCCGAGGCGAAAAGGTTTCTTGAAGGCGAGCTGAGGATGCAGCCGGAGGACATCGGCCTGTCCGCACGTCTGGCGTGGGTGGAGAGCCGGATGGGCGCGGTCGAATCCGCCCTGAACCGCTACCGTTGGTTGGCGGACCGACATCCCAACCGCGCCTACGTCTATGCGCGCATGGGCGAAGCCTACGTGCAGCTCAACCACCTCGATCTGGCACGGAACGCGCTCGAGCAAGCGGTGGGACTCGATCCGGTCGCCGGAAGTCCGCGCGAGCTGCTCGGCGTGCTCGAC
>CAYRPT010000078.1:8354-10552 GCA_964425895.1 uncultured Solibacteraceae bacterium
GGCGGAGGGCAACGCGGAGCGGGCGATAAGGCGGTTCGAGGAAACGCTCGACCGCAATCCCGATTCGGTAGTGGCCTTGAACAACCTGGCCCATCTGCTGGTGGAGGAGAACCGTGAACCGGACCGGGCTATTTCGCTGGCGCAGCGCGCCCGGGCGCTGGCGCCCCATGATGCGGCCGTGGCCGATACGCTGGCCTGGGCCCTTCTGCAACGCCGGTTGGCCGCCGAAGCCGAGCCCTTATTTCGCGACCTGACGCGGCGATACCCCGGCCGCGCCCGGTATCACTGTGGGCTGGCGCGCGCGCTGGCCGAGGCTGGGCGTCCCGAAGAAGCGCGCCAAGCGCTGGAGGCCGCCGTACGGTGCCGGCCTTCTCCCGCCGATCTGGCTCTCATCGAGGCCGTAGCGGCGCGCCTGGGCAGGGCGTGAGTCTGCGCCGCCAGGGCGACCCCGGCGAGGGTTAGGTCTCTCACGATTCGGCTTCGAGCGTGCCGGCCAGGGCTTCCCACTCCGCGATCAGGCGGGTGTGCAACTGCCGCCGGCTCTCGATCTGCTCCGTTGTTCGCTGGAGTTCCTCGGCGCCGCGGAAGACCGCCAGTTTCCGTTCCGCGTCGGCGATCTGCGCCTCCAGCCGGGCGACCGCCACTTCGATCTCGCGGCACCGTTCCTCCATCTGGCGGCGCACGATCGGATTGAGCCGCTTCCTGGCGGAAGCCGTCTCCGCCGCCGGGGCGGCCGCCGGCGCCTTCTCCGGTTCCAGGTCCTCCGGCCCGACGGCCGCCGTCCAGCCGTTCTTCTGGCGCCAGTAGTCCTCGTAGTTGCCCGCGTAGGGAGTGACGCGTCTCTCCTCAATCTCGAAGATCCGGTTGGCGAGCTTGTCAATGAAGTAGCGGTCGTGGGAAACGAAGATGACTGTGCCGGAGTAGCCTTCGAGCGCACCCAGGAGCATATCTTTCGCGCGCATGTCGAGGTGGTTCGTCGGCTCGTCGAGCAGTAGGAAGTTCGACGGCGAAACGAGTAGCCGGGCGAGGGCATACCGGTTGCGCTCCCCGCCGGATAGCACGCCGATCGGCTTGTAGACGTCGTCGTCGCTGAACAGGAAGCAGCCGAGCAGACTGCGCAGCTCGGTGAGCGTCCAGCGGGGCGCCACGTCCGAAAGGTCGTCAAGCAGCCGGGACTGCGGGTCGAGCTCGCGGTACTGATCCTGGGCGAAGTAGTTGGGCTCGGCGTTGTGGCCGAGGCGGTACTCGCCCGTGGTCAGCGGCTCGACGCCCGCCAGCAGCTTCATGAGGGTGGACTTGCCGGCGCCGTTCACGCCCACCAGTCCGATGCGGTCGCCCTTCTCGATCAGGAAATTGACGCCCTCGAGAACGGGTCTTTCACCGTACGACTTGGTGACCCCGGAGAACTCCGCCACGATGCGGCCGCTGGGCTTGGGCTGCGGGAACTTGAAGTGGATCGCTTTCTCCGCGGGCGGAATCTCGATGCGCTCCATCCGCTCGAGTTCCTTGATGCGGCTCTGAACCTGTTTGGCCTTCGTAGCCTGGTACCGGAAGCGGTTGATGAAGGCTTCGAGCTGATCGATCCGCTCCTGCTGGTTGCGCTTCGCCGCTTCGAGCTGGGTCAGGCGTTCCTCCTTCTGGCGCAGGTACTTCGAATAGTTGCCGGCGTAGAAATGCACGCCTTTGTTCCAGAGTTCGGCGACGCGCTTGACAGTGATATCGAGGAAGTAACGGTCGTGAGAAACGACCACGTATGCATGCGGGTAGTTAGCCAGGTAGTCCTCGAGCCAGTTCCGGGCCTGCAAGTCGAGGTGGTTGGTGGGCTCATCGAGCAGCAACAAGGTGGGGCGCTCGAGCAGCAGCTTGGCGAGGGCGATCCGCATTTGCCAGCCGCCGGAGAACTCCTCGGTCTGCTTACCCCACTCGTCCGGGCGGAAGCCCAGACCCGCAAGCACCGTTCCCACCTGCGCCTCGACGGCGTAGCCATCTCGCCCCTGGAATTCCGTTTCGAGGTCGTGGAACCGGTGGGCGACGGCGCGGTACTCTTCGCCGTGCGGGTCGAGGTCCGCCATCCGGCGCGTGAGCTGCTCCATCTCCGTCTCCATCGACTGAAGATCGGAGAAGACGCTCATGCATTCGGCGAACACGGTGCAGCCGTGCAGCGAGAGGCCTTCCTGGGGGAGGTAGCCGGCGGTGAC
>CAYRPT010000079.1:0-10379 GCA_964425895.1 uncultured Solibacteraceae bacterium
ACCCGCGGCAGGTTGAGCGGCTGATCACCCCGCGGACCAGCGGCGTGATCGGTGTGCACCTGTGGGGGCGGCCGTGTGACACGACGGCGCTGGAGAGTGTGGCCAGACGGCGGAACCTCACGCTGATGTACGACGCCTCGCATGCCTTCGGCTGCTCGCACGATGGCCGGATGATCGGCAGCTTCGGGCGGGCCGAGGTCTTCAGTTTCCACGCCACGAAGATGTTGAACACGTTTGAAGGGGGGGCGATCGTAACCAACGACGACGTCCTGGCCGGACGGGTCAAGCTGATGCGGAACTTCGGGTTTGCCGGGTTCGACAACGTCATCTACCTGGGCACCAACGGCAAGATGAGCGAAGTCTCGGCGGCTATGGGTCTGACGGGTTTGGAGGCGATGGACGACTTCATCGCCGTGAATCGCCGCAACTACCTCCGCTACGTTGAGGAGTTCCAGGACATCCCCGGCATCCGGATTTTCAGCCACGACGAATCCGAAAAGCGTAACTTCCAGTACGTGGTTGCCGAAGTGGATGAGTCGGAATCGGCGTGCAGCCGGGACCTTCTGATTCAGGCATTGCACGCGGAGAATGTTATCGCCCGCCGCTACTTCTATCCGGGCTGCCACCGAATGGAGCCCTATCGTTCCTACTTCCCCCACGCCGGGCTCCTGCTGCCCGAGACGGAGCGCGTGGCGGCGAGAGTGATTGTGCTGCCCACCGGAACCGCGGTGAGCCCGGACGATGTGGCGACGATTTGCGGAATCATCCGGTGCGCGGCGCGTCACGGCCGTGAACTCACGGAGCGTCTCGCCAAGGCTGCCTGATGTTCGTGAAGCCGGTCCCGTCCGAATCAACCCCGCGCGTCAGCTTCGTGGTGATGTGCTACAACACGAAGCCGTATGTGGGGGAGTGCATTCGCAGCATTCTCGGCCAGACGAGCGGCGTTGCGTTTGAGGTCATCGCTGTGGACGACTGCTCGAGCGACGGCACCTTCGACGTGTTGTCTTCCTTCGAGGATCCCCGGCTCCGCGTCATCAGGCACCCGGCGAATCAGGGAGCTCGCGCGACGCTCCACGACGGCATCGCCGCCGCCCGCGGTAGGTTCATCGCACGCATCGACTCCGACGACCGGTATCGTCCCGAGTTCCTCTCGGAGACGCTCCCGGTTTTCGAGCGGCATCCGGATGTTGGTCTGGTGTACGGGAAGGCTGCTTTGATGGATCCCGCCGGAACGATTACGACGCCCGATCCGCCGAGCCTGTTTCGCGGCGACCAGCGCCGGAATCAACTCGCCGAGATCCTGGCCGCAAACTTCATTTGCGCGCCGACGACGATTGGGCGCCGTGAGGCGTGGGCGGCCGCAATTCCGGTACCCGAACATCTTTCCTTCAGTGACTGGTACATCAACGTCATGATGGCGCGCGTTTCCAGCTTCTATTATCGGGACACCATTCTCGCGGACTATCGCGTGCACACCGGCAACATGCACAGCCGGCTCGTCCTCGAGCGCAAGGAAGAACCCACCATCCGCTGGGTGCTCGATACGGTTTTCCAGTCAGCAGAGGCCAGCCTGCTGCTTGAACGCCAGAAGCGGCGGGCGCGGCGCCGCATATACGGCCGTCAGTACTGGGATCTCGCCAATAAGTACTTCGGCGTCCACATGAACGACGACGCCAGGCGCTGCTATCTGGAGGCGCTCCGCTTTCAGCCACAGCGGATCTTCTCCCCTGCTCTGATCCGGCGTCTGGGTGCGACCCTCGTGGGACGCCGGCATTACGAACGCGCCAAAGAGGGACTGAAGTCGCTCGGGAAGCGAGACGGCGCGGCTTCGGAAGAGATTTCGTGAAGGTCCTGCACCTCCCGTTCTGCTACTTCCCCGACTTGGCCGGCGGGACAGAGACGTACGTGGCGGCTCTCGTGCGGGAGCTTGGGGCGCTGGGGGTGGAATGCGCCGTCGCCGCGCCGGCCGCCGAAGACAGCGTCTATGAACACGAGGGGGTCTCCGTGCACCGTTTCGCCGTGAACCCCGGCGGCCTCACGCTCGACGAGCTGTACGGAGAGGGCGACCACCACGCGGAGAGGCGTTTCGACAAGATCCTGGGCCGCGTCCGGCCGGACGTCGTGAACCTCCATGCTCTAACGAGCGCGGTTTCGCTGCGGGCGGCGCACGCAGCGAAGGCGCACGGCGCGGCCCTCGTCTTCACGTACCACACCCCCACGGTGAGCTGCCCGAGGGGAACGCTGCTGCGGTTCGGCGCCGAGATTTGCGACGGCGACCTGGAGGCCGCTCCCTGCACGGAGTGCGTACTCCACGGCCGCGGAATGAACCGGCTGTCCGCCCGGGTCGCGTCGTGCGCGCCCCATGCGGCGGGCGCCGCGCTCGGAGCGCTCGGCCTGGCGGGCGGGCCGTGGACCGCGTTGCGTATGAGCCAACTGGTGGCCCTGCGGCATCGCTGTTTCAAGGAGTTGATGGAAGCGGCGGATCGCGTCGTGGCCGTGTGCGAGTGGGTGCGCGAGCTTCTCGAACGCAATGACGTGCCGCCGGAAAAGATCACCGTATCCCGGCAGGGATTCGGCGGAGCGCCGCCGCAGGACCGTGAGGCGCCGAAAACGGAACGCCGGGGCCCCGGGAATCCCTTGCAGATCGCCTTCTTGGGCCGCCTCCATGCGACAAAAAGAATCGGTTTGCTGGTGGAAGCGATCCTGCGGGATCCGGGGTTGCCTTTGCGGCTCGACATCTTCGGCCTGGCGCAGGATGGGGAAGGCGAGCGCCTCCGCGCGGAGATCGAGGCGAAATCCCGGGACGATGAACGCATACGCCTCCGCGAGCCGCTAGCGCCCGCGAACGTGCCACGGGTCCTGGCCGGCTACGATGTGGTGGCAATTCCTTCTCAGTGTCTGGAGACGGGACCCCTGGTGGTCTACGAGGCCTTCGCCGCCGGCATCCCGGTGGTGGGGTCCGACCTCGGTGGGATTCGCGAGCTCGTTCGCCGTGACACCGACGGGCTGCTCGTCCCGCATGCCTCGGTGGACGCCTGGACCGCTGCCCTTCGCCGCCTGGCGACCGAGGAGGGCTTGCTCGCCCGTCTGCGCGCGGGCGTCCGGCCGCCCCGCACGATGCGGGAGGCGGCGGAGGAGATGAGCGGCGTGTACGAGGGAGTGCTCGGCCTCTCCGTTGAGAAGAGTGGCCGCGTGGCCGTTGGGTAGATAGCACGCGCCGGGCGGATCGATGTTGATGTCTCAGCCGAGTCGCGTTCTCTACGTCCAGTACACCAACCCCGCCGGATATCCGCCGCTTCAGCACAGCTCGCGCATCCTGGCCGGGCGTGGCTGGCAGGTGCTGTTCCTCGGAACGGGCGCTATGGGCGCCGATGTGCTTCGTTTCCCGGAGCACCCCCGGATCCGGGAGAAGCGGCTCCGCTTTCAGCCTCCCGGTTGGCGTCAAAAGGGCCATTACCTTCTTTACTGTGCTTGGGTTCTGGCTCATGTTGTTCTCTGGCGGCCGAAGTGGGTGTACGCGTCCGACCTCTGGTCCTGCCCCCCGGCCTTAATTGCGTCATGGTGCCCTTGGGTTCGGGTCCTGTATCACGAGCACGACTCGCCGTCGGGAAGCACTCGCGGTTTCCAGAAGTTCTGTCTTTGGGCGCGCCGGAGTCTGGCGAAGCGGGCGAGTTTGTGCGTGCTGCCCTCCGAGGGGCGAGCCCGGGCCTTTGCCGGCGAGAACAAACCGAAACGAATCGAAGTCGTCTGGAACTGCCCAGCGAAGGAGGGAGTTGGACCGCCGAAGCCGGCCGTCACAGGCGACCGGCTGCTACTCGTCTATCACGGCTCGATCGTTCCGGAACGGCTCCCGTTCGCGGTTGTGGAGGCGTTGACCAGACTACCTGACTCGGTCCATCTCCGTGTGATGGGATACGAGACGGTTTCAAGCACCGGCTATCTGCGTCGCCTGTGCACGACAGCCCGAGATCTCGGCATTGAAAGCCGCCTCGAGTTTCTGGGCACGGTGCCGCGACGTTCCGACCTGCTTTTCAAATGCCACGAAGCGGATGTCGGCCTGGCCTTCATGCCCATGCGCTCCGGCGACATCAACATGAACCATATGGTTGGAGCGTCGAACAAGCCATTCGACTACCTGGCCGGGGGGCTGGCCCTCCTGGTTTCAGATCTACCCGAGTGGCGTGAGATGTTCGTGAAGCCCGGCTACGCCCTTGCCTGCGATCCGGATGACCCCGCCAGCATCGCCGCGGCGATCACATGGTTTCTCGAACACCCGGTCGAGATGCGAGCGATGGGAGAACGTGGACGGCAGCGGATCGCCGAGGAGTGGAACTACGAAAGTCGCTTTCCGCTGCAGGTATTGCTATCAGCATCCTGAGCGGGGGCTACGGCCGCGATGGGCGGCAGGACGGATGAGGGACAGCGTCAGCATCGGGCTTTCTAGCTGGAACGGTCGCCAGCGGGTGGTTGGCGCCGCGGCCTCCGGCGTTCGGCTCATGAACGAGGTCGCACATCCTCGGAAGATCATTGTGTGTCCGAGCCGCCGCGCGGATGCCCGGACGATCGATCGCTCGGCATGGAGGGGTGCCAGGCTGCACCTTGGCGTTCCGACGAGACTGCTTCACCGGGATGGATTCGATTACCCACCGGCTGAACTCGGGCGATATCTGGCTCTGGACGCGACGATGAGGTGGCGTGATGCCGTCTGAGCTGACTGGCGACGGTCCGGGCGAGGGAGATGCCTCTCTGTCCAAGCCGCCTTCGCGTCATCCTGCCGCGATGCCTGGACTAGCCCAGGAGCTCATCATCGGCCGATGCATTGACTCCAACGACGGCCGGGGACCCGCCCTGGTGAACGCCGCTCACTACCTGGAGAACGGATCGTTGCGCCTCGCGCTTGCCTACACGGACGGATCCACGGGTGAGCTTGTCTGCATGCCCAAGCTTTTGGAGAGCGGCGGCGAGGCGGTTGATGAGGAGGAGTTTCTCGAGCGAGTGCCTTGCTGTCCGCTTTGTCAGTCCCCCGACCACACGGCTTCCGCGCTGTTCTCCGTAGCCCAACTCTTCTGGAAGGTCGACGTTCTGCGATGCTCCGTCTGCGGCATGGGATACAAATCCGCCAAACCAACTTCCGCGCTGATGCGACACATCTACTCAGCGGATTATGCCCACTTCGTGCCGGACGCCTCTGCGGCGGATGATTTGGCTTCTCGGGTGAAGCGCATGGGGAGTGGTCTGGGCAGACATCTCGACTTCGGCTGCGGATCCGGATCATTTGTCTTGGCGGCGCTCCGATCCGGCTGGGATAGCTACGGCGTGGACCCGTACGCGCCGGATCTTCCCGCGAACCACCCGCTACAAGGCAGGCTGCTCACCCATGACGGCGACGGTTTCCCGCTCTCGGTACAAGCCGGTAGTTTTGATTGCATCACGCTGTGGGCGGTCGTGGAACATCTTACCGACCCGTGCCGCACCTTCCGAAGCCTTTCACGGCTGCTTCGGCCAGGAGGGCGGCTGACCTTCAACGCTCCCAATTGCACCAGCTTAGCCGCGAAGAGTATGGGGCCTTCCTGGTATATGGCTACCTTATTGGAGCATGTCATCATGTGGTCACCGGAGACATCCGCGTGGCTCGCCGCGGAGCTTGGCCTGAAGCTCGTGCGACAACGGATCTGCGGCTCTCCTTACCCTTTTGGAACGGGCGGCTGCGGCCTCAGCGGTCAGGGACTGCGCAGCTTGCCTTTTTCTGTCTCCGTCATGGCCCGCGAGCGACCGTGCCTCGAACCGGAAGAGGGTGGCTCGCGGGAGCGACCGTTTCGACCGGCTTCAACCCTCCGTTCTGTTCTTGGAGCGATGGGACGCTTGGCGCGCGCCAGGAAGAGCGACTCCGCACTCATGAATCTGATGCGCGGTGCGATCCACATGTCCCGGCTCGGCGATCACGTCGAGGTAACCCTCGAGAAGCCTGTTGGAGCCATTGTAGAGGCGTGAGCGCCGGAGACCCTCGATGATCTTCTGCATGGCGAAGCTTCCGAACGCGGGCCTCGCAAATCGTCTGTTCCCCTGGGCGCGATGCAAGCTCTTCTCGCTCGATCGCGGCGTTCCGATGCTAGTGCCCGCGTGGTCCCAGCTCAAGCTTGGACCCGCGCTACGGGGGGAGACAGATTGGCGCTTCTACCGCGGCCTGTTTCGTCCCGCTCCGGGCGAGACCGCGGGGATCAGGAAGTTCATGGTGAAGGCCACGCACGACGTCATCCCGGAGCAGGCGATTTCGAACGGGCTTCCCGGACGAGCTCTTGTCCTGTTTGAAGGCTTCGGTGACTATTTCGCGACTCTGAACGGTCGTAACGAACTGCTGCACAGAGAGCTTCGGCGTGCGGTCCGGCCGCAATGGCTTGCGAGAGTGGATTCGGCCGCCGTCCAGCCGATCGGCGTGCATGTTCGCCGCGGTGATTTTGCTCAGGTGAGCTCCGCCAACGACTTCACATTGCGCGGCGGCGTCCGGACTCCCATCGACTGGTTCGTTCAAACACTTCAGGGTGTCCGGCACGAGGTGGGAACGAACGTGGCGGCATTCGTCGTCTCCGATAGCTCCTTGAACGATCTTTCGGGCCTCCTCCGGCTTCCGGATGTGGCCCTCTTGAGGACAGGATCCGCTATCAGTGATCTTCTGGCACTGGCGCGGGCCAAACTGCTGATCGCCAGCGGGGGAAGCTCCTTCAGCGCGTGGGCGTCTTTCTTGGGAGATATTCCCGCAATCAGCATCCCGGGACAATCTTTGAGTTGGTTCAGGCTTCACCATCGCGGCAATGTCTACGTCGGTGAGTTTGATCCTGAGGCGCCCTGTGCATCGTCTCAGCGCGCTTTGCGGGAACTGGGGCCACGGTTGCGTGTTGCCGGTCCGTGACCGCCATGTCGCCTCGTCGCCCGGTTGCTGGCCTCAGCAGAAGCCATGGCCGAATTGACCGTCATTGACACTCACCCGGTTCAGTACCGGGCGCCGGTATACCGGGCGGTACGGGACCGCTTCGGAGTTCCTCTAAACGTCATCTATGGTTCGGACTTCAGCATCGCAGGATACTTTGACCGGGAGTTCCGCTCTTCGTTTTCGTGGGACAACAACCTCGTGCGGGAGGACGACGCCTGCATTTTCCTGTCCCGCTCGGGAAGTGGCGGCGCGGCGGATTTCGATAGCGTCTCCGCCAGGGGGCTGGGAGCGTACCTTGACCGGCTCGCCCCTTCCGCTGTTCTCTTGACCGGGTACAGCGGTCGCTTCTACACCGGCGCGCTGGCGCGGGTGCTTCAGCGCCGTGTCCCGGTCCTGTTTCGGGCGGAAACCACCGACCATGCGCTGGCAAGAAGCCGGTGGCGGAACGGACTCCGGGCGGGCATCCTGCGCCGGCTCTACCGGCGCTTCGCGCGGCTGCTCTTTATCGGTGAACGCTCTCTTGCACACTACCGCGGTCTCGATGTGCCGGACGAGAAGTTGTTGTTTTCTCCGTACTGTGTCGACACGGCGCACTTCCAGGCCGGCGAGCCAGCCCGCGAGGGACTTCGGGCCACAGTTCGAGAGGAGCTCGGCGTCGGGCCCCATGAGCTACTGGTCCTCTTTTCGGGCAAGCTCAGCCGCCGGAAAGGACCACACATCCTGATCTCCGCCATTCGGGAACTGCCCGAGGAGATCCGAAGGAACCTCGTGGCCGTCTTCCTGGGAGACGGGGCGGAGCGGCCGGCTCTCGAAGCAGCGGCTGCTGTTGCGCCGCGGGTCGCGGCGCGGTTTCTCGGGTTCCGGAATCAGACTGAGTTGAGCCCCTGCTATCACGCGGCTGACTTGTTCGTGCTGCCGAGCAGAGAGTCCGAAACCTGGGGCCTCGTTGTCAACGAGGCCCTCCACCACGGCGTGCCGTGCGTCGTTTCCGATGCGGTCGGCTGCGCACCGGACCTGATCGAACCTGGCGTTACGGGAGAGATCGCCCGGGCCGGTTGTCCTTCGAGCCTGGCGGAAGCCATCCAGCGGGCGCTGCCGTTGGCGCGTTCGGCGGCCGTCCGGGAGCGCTGCCGCGCGAAGGTGAGCGGGTATACCGTCGAAATGGCGGCCGAGGGGATAGCGCGGGCCTACTTCAGCCTGAATCTCGAGCGGAGCGGACGCGTCGCATGACTCCAGCGGCCGGCAAGCCGGACGTGATGCTCGTGGGAAACGGATCCCCGGAACACGTCGGAGCGCACTTTCGCCGCGCGGCGCTGGGCGAGGGATGGCCGCTGTGTTTCCAGGACGTGCGCCGGGCCGAACGGGGTCCGGCCCTCTGGCGGGCGCTCCAATGGCGCTTGCGGGACCGGCGAGCGAGTGGCATGGCTGCGTTCGGCCGGCAGGTCGTCCTTGAAGCCCGCCGGGCCGAGCTGCGCTGCCTGGTGGCGGTCGGTCTGGCGCCGCTCGACTCCGATTGCCTGAAACGGCTCGGCGAACTCGGCGTTACTCGAGTGAACTACCTGACGGACGATCCGTGGAATCCCGCCCATCGTTCCGAGTGGTTCTTCCGCGCCCTGCGGGAATACGATCTGGTCTTTTCGACGCGGCGGGCGAATCTGGAGGATCTTCACCGCTGTGGTTGCCGGCGAGTGGAGTATCTGCCGTTTGCCTACGCCGGCGACATTCACTACCCGGCCACCGTCCCGGACGACGAAAAGGCACACCTGAGGAGCGACGTCGTTTTCGCGGGCGGTGCTGACCCGGACCGGGTGCCGCTGCTTAGCGCCCTGATCCGCAGCGGCTGCTCGGTCGGTCTCTACGGGGGTTACTGGGACCGGTATCCGGAGACGAAGTGCGCCGCGCGCGGCATGGCCCCGCCGGACTTGCTCCGGCGCGCGGTCGCGAGCGCCGGGGTGGCCTTGTGTCTTGTCCGCCGGGCCAATCGCGACGGTCACGCGATGCGCAGCTTCGAGGTTCCGGCCATGGGCGGCTGTCCCTTGATGGAACTCACCGGCGAGCACCGGGAGATCTTCGGTGAGGAGGGGGCCGCGGTCCTGTATTTCCAGTCGGCGGACGAGATGGTCGACAAGGTCCGATGGCTGCTCGCCCGCCCGGAGGAGCGGCGCCGGCTGGCCGCCGAAGCGCACCGGATTGTGACCGAGGGCAAGAACACGTACGCTGACCGGCTGCTGGAGATCCTGCGCGTCTCCGGCGCCGGGGGATCCATCGCATGAGAATCGCGATCGTCGTACACGGGCGGTTTCATGCCTTCGACCTGGCGCGGGCGCTGATTCGCCGCGGACATGACGTGACTGTCTTCACAAACTATCCGAAAAGTATCGCGCGCCGGTTCGGCCTGGCGCCGGAGAATGTCGTGAGCTGCGTTGCCCATGGCGTCCTGGCCAGGGCCGCGCTCGCCGTGAGCTCCGGCAAGCCTGGCGGTCGTCTGACCGCGCTGGTGCATCGTTCCTTCGGCCGCTGGGCGGCTCGCCGCGTCGCGGAGAAGCCGTGGGATGTCATTCACGTTTTCAGCGGCATCGCGGAAGAGATCCTGAGCGCCCCGTCGGTGCCCGGGACTCTGCGGCAGGTCTTGCGCGGGTCAGCGCACATCCGGACACAGGATCAGATTCTCGCAGAGGAATCTGCCCGCGCCGGCGTCTCAATCGATCGTCCCTGTCCGTGGATGATCGCCCGGGAAATGCGCGAATATGAGCTGGCCGATGAAGTGATCGTCCTCTCGGACTTCGCCCGCCGAAGCTTTCTGGAATGCGGCTTCGCGCCCGCAAGGCTTCGCGTGTTGCCCCTGGGCGTAGACACTCAGCTTTTCCGTCCTTCGCCGGAGGTTCTCGCCGAGCGATGCCGGCGGATCCGGGCTGGCGAGCCGCTTCGAGTGCTGATGGTAGGTTCGCTGTCTTACCGGAAGGGAGCGCTGGATCTGATCGACTTCGTTCGACGAGTGGACCCGGAGAGGTTCCGATTCCAATTTGTTGGCGATGTGCCGGATGAGTCCAGAAAGAGTGTCCGGTCTCTGGGCGACAGGATCGAGCTTGTACCTCGACAGCCGCAACTCAGGTTGCCGCCCTGGTATGCTCAAGCCGACTTGTTCGCTTTTCCGACACTGGAAGATGGCTTTGCTGTCGTCCTGGTTCAGGCCCAGGCGAGCGCGCTTCCGATCCTGACCACCACCAACTGTTCCGGGCCGGACCTGATCCGGGAAGGCGAGAACGGGTGGGTCCTGCCCATCCGCAGCCCGCAGGGCTTCGTCGATCGCTTGCGCTGGTGCGATTCGCACCGGGAAGAATTGGCCCGGATGGTGACGCGGATTTACGAGGGGTTTCAGCCCCGGGATTGGGACGACGTCGCGCGCGATTTCGAGCTGCTTATCGGTCAGTCTGCGGCGGCGGCCCCGGTT
>CAYRPT010000080.1:0-8193 GCA_964425895.1 uncultured Solibacteraceae bacterium
GGTCCACCGCGGACCTCCCTCTGGACCGGCCAACCGTCTCCCCGGATCCGCAACCGCCAGCCTCACGTCGCTTCGTGCGCCTGGCTGACTTCGACGTCCAGCGTCACCTTGGCGCCTTGGATGTAGTTCAGCCCTCCGCTCTTGACCGCCTGAAACCCAATCTCGTAGTTACCGCCGTAGGTGATCCCCTGCCCCCAGTCCCCGCGATTCCTTTCGAGCACATCGGTGACCGCGTCGGTGTAGATCTCCAGTAGTTCACTCACCTCCAACTCCTTTTCCCGCGACATCCAAACCTCGATCACCACGTGCGCCGTTCCCGAGAAACGCCGGAACTTCTCCCGCTGCCGGTTCGTCACCTTGTTGCAGTACAGTCGCAGTACCGGATAGGCTGCGTGTTCATGCCCCGTGGCATCACCCGCCGCGCTGCCGAGAATGATTTGCTCGTCCCGGATCTCGTCCAGAATGATTCCCTCGGCTTGCGACCGCTGCGCCAGGACCGCCGGCAGCCCCTCGCTCGACCGAAGTATCCCGGCCAGTGTCTGTGTGACCGCCCTCGTGATCTTTGCCATTCGTACTTTCCCGCTCGTTAGCCCGGCATCCTGAGGAGACTCTTTGAATCCGGCTGTCACCCGCGCAATAGCACCCGGTCGTTACGGACGAACCACTCTGGCGCCTGTCCCGAGCCCGGCGGATCCCCGTCGATCAAGCCCGTCGCCGGCATGACCCATTCCTCGTCGTACGCGATCGGAGTTGCGTTCTGGCGGCTGAGCTGGCCGTCAACCGTTCCGGCGTACACGTCAAACCCGGATACACCCTCGGGCGGCGTCACGCTTCGTACCGCCGGCAGTCCGGGCTCCGACGGTACGAACACCACCAGGTCGCTTGGCATACCGGTGGTTCCGCGAGCGTCGCTCCAGGCAATCTGCAGGTAGTAGGGCTGGATAGGTTGATCGCCCGCGATTGTCCGCACCGCCAAACCCTTTGGCTTCACCACCGGCGCGGCCACGATGCCGACCCCCATCCGGAACAGGCTGTCCGCCGCCCACCGCGCTCGGCGCCGGTAGTCAGCGAGCTTGGTTGCGTACCGGCTGTTCAGATGATTGCCATCGATGTCCCCATACGTGAGCGCCAGCGCGTGCAGTGTGTTCCACTGCTTGAGTGGGGGAGTGACCACGACGTTGGCCAGTCCTGATGTTCCTCCGCCCACCCCCGTCGCCGCCAAGGCCCCTCGCTTCGTGAGAAACTCCTCGATCTCAATGCCGACCTCCGTCTCGGCCAGCCGTAACTTCGAGGAGAGGTCCACCCCCTCGGCGCTCGCCACCCGCAGGATCGCGGCGTCGTACGCTTGCAGGTCTTCGATGGTCGAGATTGTCCCGTCTGTGAACAGCGCCATGGCTCCTCGTTTACCGGCGCGGCTTACGCCGCCGGATTGGCGTCTTTCCTTGCCGGCTTCTTCGGCCTGACATCCGCTTCCGGAATCACCGCAACCCGTATCCGCCCGGCGGCGGCCCTCTCCCGGGCCCACTCGGCGCGCTGTTCGGCGTCGGCGTAGTATTGCTTCGCTTCCTCCGGGTCAGCCGGCCGCGCCTTACCCTCCACAACCAGTTTCGCCGCCATCCTCCGTGGAACTTCCGTGAGAACGCCGGCTCGGCCGCCATCCGGCGTCTCCTGGCTCACCACCACGACATCCGGCTGGCTTAGCGTTGCCTCCGTCTCGCGGATCCTTTGGTAGTACAGTCTCAGGTCCATGATTCTTGCTCTCTCCTCGCGAGGCTTTCGGACGGGTCTTTCCGGCCTCCCCGGCGGCCCTCGCCTCCGCGCGGAACACCGGTCAGGCCCGTCCCGAATCGCTCCCTCACTCCCCTCGGCGGCTAGCTCAGCACCTGCACACCGAACTCGTTCCGTAACACGCCGACGCCGTACAACACATCCACGGTGAACTGCTGCGCCAGCGTGTTCGGCTGGTAGCTCATCACCACCCGCATGCCGAAATTGCCCATCTCCGCGTACTCCGCCACCGCGCCGGTTCCCGGCAGCGGTTGGGGAAGACGCCGCACCACCAGCCCCATCGCGTCGCGCGCGAAGGCAACGTTGTGCGTGGTCACCGGGGCGCTCCCGGTCTTCGCCACAAACTGGGAACGGAAGACGAAGAAGTCCTTGATCCTGCCCACCGTCGCGTCCACCAGCGCCCGCAGCCCGGCTTCACCGGCGGTCTGGTACTCGCTGAACCTCTCGATCTGCCGAAGCTGCGAGTACGTGTCCCCGCTCACCACGAGGTACTTGGGCTGGCTGGCCGGCACCCTGGCGTTAAACAGGGTCGTTTCGGCGGTATCCACTACCGCTTCGGTGATCGTCGTGCCCGGCGCGCCCACGACGGCGTTGGCCGTGAACTGCGAGTACAGCCCCAGGAGGTCCGTCTCGATTCGCTCCGCCAGCGCGATCACCGCCGGCTCCATGTAGAGGTGAAGCAGGTCCGGACCCGCGACCACCTTGGTGATGTCCGGAATCTGAAATGTCGCTTCCGCGTGCGTGTTCAGAACGATCTGCGCATTGCCGAGATTGGGGTTCTGTGTCGTGACCGATCCGCCCTCCGCCAGGTTGTTTGCGCTCAGCGTCGGCGGAATCGGCACGTTAATTGTGTCCCCGGCCTGCGCGAGCGTCGCCTCATAGTTGCGATTGACGAGGTTACCCATGACAAGGTTGCCCATCAGGGCTGGCAAGGCGTCCGCCGCCACCAGCTTGACAATCGCGTTTGCCACATTCGTAGAAGTAATGACTCCCATTTTTTCTCCTCTTGAAACCCCGGAGTGGCTTATCCCCTCCAAGGCCCTCTGTGTGCGGGCGTGCGGGTCCTCTCCCGCCTTCTCCCGCGGTTCTGCCCGGCCCGACGCCCTCGGCGGCCGCCTCCTCCACCGGGCTGTTGTCTACACCCCTTGCCGCCCGCCCGATATCGCCGCGGCGATCTCCTGCCGGACCCGGTTCAACTGCTCCTTGTCCATGCCCGGCCGGATGCTCTCGATACTCACCGCCCCTCGGACGGGCCCCTCCCCGTCGCCTCCGCTGGCCCCGCTGCCGCCGGCGATACGCGCTGGAAGCAGCTCCGGATTTTCCTGCGTGAATTTCTTCAGGTACTCCCGCAAGTCCGTCTCACCCGAATCCGTCCGCGCCACCAGGCGCCCCTCGGCGTTGCGCACGATGTCTTCCCTGACTGCGCGATAGCCCAGGTCCACTTTGGTGACCCCCAGGCGCCGCAGCTCGTCCCGGATCGTCGCGCTCCGCTCGGCTTCCTCCGCCGCCCGGCGGCTCCGCTCGTTCTCCGCGATCAACTCGTTGACGCGCCGTTCGAGGACCTCGCGCCGCTTTCGTTCTTCCAGCAGTTCCGCTTTGTAAGCCGGCTCCGCCTTGGCGCGCTCGCCGTTCAGGTACTCCGCGATTGTGTCGCGGATGAGCGCCCGCGGATCCGTCGCTCCGCTCTCCGGCGCCGTGTTGCTTGCTTGTCGTTCCTCGTCCATGAACTCGCCTTTCCTCCCGGCGGAAAACCGGCCCGGCCGGCCGCGGCACGACCCGGTTCCGCCTCCCTATCCGCTTTGTCCGCTCTCAATCTCCTGCGCGATCCGGTCCTTGACATCCTGCCGGACGTCGCAGAGATACTTGAAAGCCAGCTTCTTCAACACCTGTTTGCGGAATGTTGGTGAATCGATACCGATCTGCAACAACCGCTCGGCATCGGCCAGATCATTCCCGAACTCACCGACGTCGAATTCATCCAGCCCGGAGACATCAATCGATAGCCTGTCCTGCCGCGCTTCGACAATCCCCCGCAGCACCGCTTTCATCGAGTCTTTCACCACGTCCCCGTAGGCCCTTAGGACCTCCTGGGTGATCGCGAAGTCGCGCTGCTTGCTGAGACCGGATTGCAGAGAGCGGCTCGACAGCGCGCCGCCGGCCTGCGTAAGCAGATAACAAACCCGGTAAATCTCCTCCTGGAGGCGCTGCAGGTTCTGGTTAGCCACCTTGAAAACGTGACCCTCCGGCTCGGTCCAACCAAACCGGTCCTCCGGTCCGAGCTGGATGTAGTACGACTCGCCGACAATCTGGTTCCACTCCCGGTCCGTGTACACCACCGGCATCGCGAACAGGCCCATCGTCAGGGCCCAGGAGAGCGCGTTCGACTTATTGAAGTGCTCGAGCTGCAGCAGCGCTGCCTTATTTGTCAGCCACAAACCCTTCGGAACTTCCAGCCGGAACAACGGCACGCGTTCCTGCACCGACAGTGCGTGCTTCCCGGCGTCTACGATCTCCAGCGGCCCCGGCTCGTTCCCTCGCTGGATCTGCCGGCAGTGCTCGAACTGAATCCGGTCGTAATAGGTCCAATCGGTGGCCTCAACCAGCTCCCGGCTGCCGGGGCTTTCCGCGTATCGCCGCTTGGTCCGCACGACGACCCACTCGAAATTGCCCCGGTCGTCCAGATTCCAGTTGATGACCTGTTCCGGTGAGAACTCGACCAGGTAGGCTCGCGACAACCCGGCCGCCTCCTCAGCCGCGCGGCTTTCGGCCGGGCCCTGCCCCCGTGGAAAATCCACCAGCACATAGCTGACGCCGCAGACCAGCGTCTCAGTCAATCGCCGGCGATAGAACTCGCTCAGGCTGCTCCCCCGCAAATCGCAATCTTCCGCGAACACTCCGAGAAAGGCCCTGCCCGCCTTGTCGTCGCCTTCGGTCAGCAGCAGCGGCTCGCGGCGGAACAGAGTCGCGGCGTACCAGTCCACGATCGAACCGATGTAGTTCTCATAGAAGACTCTGCTCAGACGTTCGCTGTAGACGTCGTGCGGCTCCCGCTGACGCCGCCACAAGTAAGCGGCCGCGTTCGCCCGAAGTGGCTCGCCCCCCGTGTAGAGGTCTCGATAGGTCTGCCACAACGGCCGCTGGGCGGCATAATCCGGATGTTCTTTGTACTTCGAGTCCACGGCGATCCCTCCCTTTTCCTGCCTTTCCTCTCCTCGCATCAAAACAACGCTCGTCCCGGCTGCTCGCCGAACCAGCTCTTTCCGTGGAACTCCTTCCAGATCAGGTACCCGAGCGCATCGGACAGGTGCGTGCGGCGGGGATCGCGTTCTTTGTCCACCACGCTGCTGCCCTCCTTGTAAACGACTTCCTCGAGGTCCCGAATGAGCTCGTGACACCGCGGGTGCACTCGCAACCTCACCTCGCCCGCGGCATTCCGGAGCGCCGCATTCACCGCCGCAATCCGATCCCGTACCGGCGGATTTTTCGTTGGCACCTGGTACACCACGTTGCTGTACCCGGCCCGCGCGAAATACTCCTGGATGACCCCGTAGTCGGTTGATCCGCTGGTTTTTCGGCTGTTGCCCGTCGCGTCCCCGTAGATCCTTAATCCCGCCGGCGCCCGCGGATTGCGGCTCGCAAACTCCTCGCAGGCGGCTGCCGTGCTCGCCCGGCTCAACACAATTTCATCGAGAATCTTCACCTCGCCTCGCCGAATCTGCGCCACCACGCTGCACATCGGGTCCACGTTGAAATCGAGCGCCCAGAGCAGCGGCGACTTTGGATCCATCGCGATTTCCTGGAGATGCACCGCCCGCTCGAACTGTTCATAAACTCGCCCTTGCTGGATGTTCAAATACTCCCCCAGCACCTCTTGCCGGAAGAATTTCGAGTCATAGCTATGCCTCAGGCGCTCGTAGAAATCCGGCACTTTGCCGAGAATGTGGCGGTTTTCCATGGCCGGAGCGATGACGGTCTCGCCGTCTCGCCGTGGCGCCTCCAGAAAGCGCCGATAGACCCAGTCATGTCCTTTCGGTGTCCATACGGCGAAGCCGCACAGCCGCGTGGCCCTTGGGTCGCGCAGCCGTCCCTCCAGCCGCAGCCAGGCCTCCTCCGCCACATAGGTCAACTCATCCACGCCAAACCAGGCCAGATTCGTGCCGCGCAGACGCTCAAACTCCTCGAGCGACCGCAGCAGAATCTTTGACCCGGTGTCCGTGAGGCGAAGCACATTCTCGGCTTTGTGCAACACGAACGGAATTCCGTTGCGCTGCAAAGCCTCGAGGATCGCCGTCTGCGTCACATCTCGCAGCATCGGGTAGGTCGGCGCCCCGAGCAGTCCGCAGCGTCCGGCGTTCACATACCCGAGCTTGATCGCCTCGTGGCAAAGCGCCAGGCTCTTCCCGGACCCGATCGGTCCGGAGAACCCTTTGAAGCGTGCCCGCGAAGCGTGAAAGCGGGCTTGGGAAGGAAGCGGCGCGTACTCTATCTCGCAGTAGCAGGATCCGCCTCGGACGGTTCTACCCATTTCACTGTGATCTCCGTCGGCTGCGCGTCTCGAAGTTCCTTCCGCAACTGGAGCAGCCGGATGTAGTCGCTGATACTGGCCTTGAAGTCCGCCTGTTCCACCCTCTCTTCCACGGCCCTCAGGAGCCGGTCCAGCCGGTTCGCCAGCTCCAGGTTCCGCTCCCACTCCGCATCGGCTCGATGACCGGCGCTTGCGTACCCCTGTTCCGCTATCCCGCCGTCGTGGAAAGCCTCGCCGTCCGAGCCCTCTATCATGTCTTCCTGCGGCCCCTCGCCTGCCCTGAACGTAGCACCGCGTCCGCCCGTTCCTCCTACCCCGCCAGCCGTAAACGGAGGAAACAAAATGAGAAAACTTCTGTGCATCCCCTGTGACCGGATCTCGCCCTCCCGCCTGCTTCGTGGCGCGGCGCCCGGCCTCACGGTTCCCCAGCGGCCAGGGAGCTGCACAAGCGGCCCCGCCGCCCGCTTTTCTTCGCCGCCGCGCGGCCGCCGGTGCTACCATATACTTTCGGCTCCTATCTTCTGGAATTGCGAATGCTCTCTCATCCGAAAGGCTCACAAGCGCGCGTCTTGCTCACCTCGGTCTTCGGTCCTTACGCCCGGGACGACGAGTATGGCAGCCGGACGATCAACCCGATGGAGCTCTACCACAACCAGGTCACCCGCGCCCAGGGTGCCTTCTCACTGCGCATGTTCCACCGGAGCTGGGGCATCATGATGATTCAGGAGAACATCTCCGCTCCGTGCACCGTGCTCGATTTCCCCACCCTCGACCACTTCGAACGCGAGCTTCGCGCCCACCGCTACGATATCGTCGGTATCTCGGCAATTATCGTGAACGTGGGCAAGGCCCGCGAAATGTGCCGGATCGTCCGCCGGCTCTCTCCCCACTCCGTCATCGTGGTCGGAGGCCATGTCACGGCGATCCCGGGTATCGAGAAGCTCCTCGACGCCGACCACATCGTGAAGGGCGACGGGATCTCCTGGATGCGCCGCTTCCTGGGAGAGGATGACTCCGCGCCCATCCACCATCCCGAGATCGTCTCCGCGTTCGGGCAACGCTTTCTCGGACTCCGCGTACCCCACGGCCGCGGCTCCGTGGCCGCCACCATCATCCCCTCGGTGGGCTGTCCCATGGGCTGTAATTTCTGCACCACGTCATCCTTCTTCGGCGGCAAAGGCAAGATGCTCAATCTCATCGAGAGCGGTGAGGAGTTGTACCACGTTATGTGCCGCGCCGAGGAAAAACTCGGTGTGGAGTCGTTCTTCATGATGGATGAGAACTTCCTTCTTCAGCGCCCGCGAGCCCTCGAACTCCTCCGCCTGATGAAGAGAGACGGTAAGGCGTGGTCTCTCTATGTGTTTTCTTCAGCGAACGCGATTCGAAAGTTCACCATGGAGGAACTGGTGGAGCTCGGGATTTCATGGCTCTGGCTCGGCCTCGAATCACCGCGCTCGCAATACGCCAAGCTCAACGGGACCGATACCTTGGAACTGTCCCGGCATCTGCGCAGCCACGGAATCCGCCTCCTCGGCTCCACGATCGTCGGCCTCGAGCATCACACGCCCGAAAACATTCAGGAAGAAATCGAATACGCCGTCTCCCACGAAACGGACTTCCATCAGTTCATGTTGTATACGCCGGTGCCGGGCACGCCGTTGTATCAAGAGATGAGTGACCGGGGACGCCTGCTGGACGTGGATCTCGCCGACATCCACGGGCAGCACAAGTTCAACTTCGTCCACCCGGCCATCTCCCGCGACGACTCCAAACGCTTCCTCGATTGGGCCTTCACCCGTGACTTTGAACGGAACGGTCCCAGTATCTTCCGCATCTGCCGCACGACCCTCGAGGGCTGGCGCCGCTACAAGAACTACCCC
>CAYRPT010000080.1:8203-10307 GCA_964425895.1 uncultured Solibacteraceae bacterium
GGCCCTCAAGAGCGCCTATTCCGGCGCGCTTTGGGCTATGGAGAAGCGTCTCAAGGAAACCAACGCCGCCATCTCCCAGCAGATGCGCAGCCTCCGCTTCGAGATGGAACTTGAGTTTGGGGTGGTCTCTCGCCTCGCCTCCGCTTTCCTCGGCCCTCTTCTCCTCTGGACGTCAAAACGCGAGGAGAAGCGCCTCGCCCGGGGAGTCACTTACGAACCGAAGACCATCGTCGAGCGCCGCAACTGGATCGAACAGGAATAGCCCCCTGCTCCGTCTCTTCTGTTCCTAGGAGTCGAGACTCCCCGACCGGCACTGGCGCGTTTCACCCGTCGTGGCCAAACCCGGTCCTTCAAAGGAATGCCGGCACCTTCCCGCTAGGCCCGCCAGTGGCGGTTTCGCCCCAGGTTCCCACCCAGCACCCGGCAGCACAGGTTAACGTCATCGACAATCTGGAAGTCGTACATGCCGACACAGATGAAATCGGCGCCGTTCTCGAAGGCGTAGCGGAATCCCTGCTCCGGTTCCAGCGCCCCGGCGGCCAGGATCTTGAACGCGATCCACGGCTCCTCACGCTCCCGCATGAAGGCGATGGTTTCCGCCGGGTCGTAGCACCAGATGTTGTCGTGCTCCTGCGCCGGCTGGACCGACCAGTAGTCGTGGCAGTGGAGCGTCTTCATCCAGAAATCCGGAACGAGCCCCCTCTCGACCGAAGCTTTCACCGTCTCAAGTTTGTGCGCTCCGATGCCCGCGGGAAGCCCGTTCCGCCGGATCAACTCAAGCCCCCGCGCGATCGTTTCGAAATCCCCCTTCGCCACCAGGTCGTCGGCGACGCCTCCCTGGACGTAGCACGCTGCGGCGCCGTTGTCGATGGACTTCTGGATCATCTCCAAAACGTTCTGGCCGCCGCAATCCGAGATGAACTGGATCTTTCCTCCGTGACGCCAGTAGTCGTTGATCATTCCGCATAACAGCGGGTTGGTCAACACCGTGTTCACGCCGCATTGCTCGGCGACGTGAAACGTCTCGAAGATCTTGTCCCGATGGTGGTACGCCTTCACGAGTTTCGAGACGTAGATCAGATCGCGCGCATGCGCCCAGCCGCCAATCAGATTGCCGCCCAGAATCATCCGGCTCAACTCGAGATCCTTGATCCGGGCGCGCGGCATTTGACCTTGCAGGTCCTTGAGCGTGCTGAATTCGAAGCGCTTCATGGTGGCGCCGCTCACGGCGTCGGGCGCGCCGGGCGCCCGTGTCAATCGCATCTCCTCAAAGCTCTTCCAGCCGTGCTTCTTGAGCACCGAGAACACAAAAGCGCCGAGAAACGGAATGCCCGCCAGCGCCACCACCAGCTCGCGCCGGCTCGAATGCTGGAACCGCGCCGGTACCGGGGTATCCCGCTTCGGAATCGATTCGCTCCCCGCCTCGCCGCGGAGCCTGGAAGAACCGATCAGGACGCCAATCCCCCACCGCATGGCGGGAAAAGCCACCACCACGCACAGCGCGCACAGCTCGACCAGATTCTTGTTCACGATCAGGTAGTTGCCCTCGGCCACTCCCCCCGCCCCCGGGGAGAATAGCGGCGGGTAGGCCAGGTAGTACAACGCCAGCAGCGCAATCCCGCCGGCCGCCGCCGGCCGGATGAAGACGCCCAGCATCAACGCCAGTCCTATACCGACAAGCCCCCAGACGTTGAGCATGTCCGTCAACTCGACCAGCGCCTCTTGGGAGGCGAGCCACTGAAAAAAGCCCGCGAGGGCGCCCGTGCTCGACTTGAGATACCCGGCCGAAGTCCATCCCGGGTTCAGGAGCTTGGTCAAACCTTCATACAAGAAGTGCCAACCCACGACAATCCGAAGAAGAGCTAAGGGGAGCTGGCGGAGCGTCTCGTGCGACATGATCGATACCACCTAAACAGATCCTAAGAGTATAGTATCCGTTATCTGCCTGCAACACCAGTGGGTTCTCGCCGGCTTTCCGCCCCTAACTAAGCGTCCCCGAGAGAGACGCCGAAGCATCGCTTCTCCTCCGTCCAACCCCGTCTTGCGGCGCTTTGGAACCCGGCTATGCTTTCGCCATGCTCTTCCAGGCATTCTCCGCCGTGAT